>JBARRC010000052.1:0-1908 GCA_049644045.1 Phycisphaerae bacterium | reverse complement strand
GGGTGGGACCGCCCGGTCAACCCCGTTGCCTGCACCTCGGACGAGGATTGTGCGGAAGGGGTGAGCTGCTACTTCGGGTGCACGGGGGATCCGAGCGTGGAATGCGAGGAGGATGACGACTGTACTGAGGTCGGCGGTACCTGCGAGCCGAGATACTGCAATGACCTATTCGAGACCACTGCTTGCACGTCTGACGAACAGTGCGAGGAGGAAGGTCTGGAATGCTCTCTTATGTATGGGTACTGTGCCGGCCCGAATCACAACCCGGATCACGGCGCGACCATGGAAGTTAATGCGTGGCTCGGCGTGGAGGATAGAGAAAACTACATTTTTTATGACCGAACGGACATTCCTAGCACCGGGACATTGGAATATTATATGTACGGAGCCACCCTGCTCTATCCCCACGAGTATCCAGTGTACGAGTATCCGCCGAAGTACTGCGGCACGCTGACACTCCTCGTGGGTGACAATCCCTGCGGTAAGTTCACCTTTTCTTTTCTTGTCACCGAGCCCGGAGGTGCGGTCGTGACTTTCTTCAGGGATCGGAACATGTACATCATTGAGCCGCTCGTTACGGAGCCGTTAATACTCAACACTGATCCGCCGGTCGACCCGCCGCTGCCGGAGGAGCCGAGCGTCGTTCCCAAGAACCGGTACATCTCGTTTGTGCCGACTAATCCTGGCCGGGAGACGGCATTGCGCGTGACGCTGACAGCCAGTACGTTATTCCCGGGTGACGTGGGCATGCAATGGTGGGTCGGTCCGCCCGGACCCGTCTCCGAGGCGGCCGGTAGTACGGGGTCCACACCGCCGCCGACATTCATGGCCGCGGAGCTCCAAAGCACGTGGCACTGCATGGATTGGAGTACGGTGGGGCTCCTCGACGTGTCCGGCTGCGAGATCCATCCGGGCGCGACGTACGATGTCCAGGTCATCGACTGCACGTGTGATCCATCCAACCCGGCGGACTACTCGGTGCCGTTGCTGATCACCACGAGCGTGTGGGGCGACGCGGTCGGTAACTGCTCTGTGACACCGTGCAGCCCGCCGAACGGTGTCGCCGATTTCGAAGACATCTCGTCGCTCGTCGACAAGTTCAGGAACCTGCCCGGTGCGCCGAGAAAGGCACGGGCGGCCATCGCGGGGGATCCGCCGATTGGCATACCCGACAAGCTCGTCAACTTTATCGACATCTCGTATTGCGTCGACGCCTTCCGCGGCCTGCCGTATCCATTCCCTGGGCCTGGCGAATGTCCGTGATTGGGGAATGTCGATTGTCGATTGCGGATTTGTCCTGATGCACGTTAATAATCCCCAATCCCCAATCGCCAATCCGCAATGCCGCCCGTTGCAATCTGCCGTCGTGCGTGGTCGAATAGGGGCCATGGCAATCACCGGCTTAGCCCAAGATGAACGATTCCAGCGTCATCTGACCGGTCCGGGTCACCCGGAGCGGCCGGAGCGGCTCGCACACATCGCCGGGGTTTTGCACGACAGTGGCCTCGCGAAGGCGTGCGCCAACATCGAGGTTTTGCCGGTCGACATGAATCTCGTCGGTCGCAACCATGACAACGACTACCTCCAACGTCTCGAACGGGCTTGCGCCGACGGCCTGCCGTACATCGACGTACCCGACAGCGGCATCTGCCCGGAAAGCTACGAAATCGCACAGCTCGCCGCCGGAACCGTGATCAACGCCGTGGACGACGTGATGGCCGGCCGGATCAACAACGCCTTCTGCGCGGTTCGTCCACCGGGCCACCACGCCGAGCACCACCTGTCGATGGGCTTTTGTCTGCTCAACAACATCGCGATCGCAGCCCGCCATCTGCTCGACGATCACGGGCTGTCACGCGTGTTGATCCTCGATTGGGACGTTCACCACGGCAACGGGACGCAGCACAC
>JBARRC010000051.1:0-4870 GCA_049644045.1 Phycisphaerae bacterium | reverse complement strand
TTGAGCGGCTTGGTGATCCCGCGCGTGATCACAAAAGCGAGGATCGTACCGAGGATAACACCCGCCGCTGCTAGAATGAGCATCAGTTGTGTCGAGAATGCCGCCGCCGATGTCATCTTTTCCTTCTGGCCTTGGCGCAGCTCGTCAGACCCGCTCCCGAAGTCCCGGGCGGCGGCGACCATCGCCTCCTCTTCCTTCTTTTGCTGGTCGTACTGCGAGATCCAGCCGTCAAAGTTTTCTTTGTATTTCTCGGCGGCGGCCCGGATCGTGGCCACTTGCTCTCTATTCTTTGGATCCATGAACCTCGTGTTGAGGTCGTCGCACAGCCCGTAGATACTTTTCATCGTCGCGTCGTTTTCGGTCTGGTATTTCTTGTCGCCGCGCATCATGAAGTTCTTCTCTTGGATGCGGGTGTCCTTGGCCCACTTGATCAGGCGGTTGGCATCGTCGGCTTTCCCAAGCTTGTCGATCACCCTGGCACTGATGATCTCTTCTAGCTTTGCAAAAGCTTCCAGGTTGTCCTTCAGCAGAGGTGCGGTTTTTTGCTTATAGAGATCCAGTGAGGTGTCAGAGTCGGTTGTACGCGCCTTTTGTACGTCAATCGCGCTGGCGTGTAGACCCAAGTGCTTCTGCTTTATCTCATCCATGATTTCGCGGAACTGCTGTCCGCAAGCAGGCAATTGCTCGGCAAACTTGGCACTTTCAAGCCACTTTCCAAAGGCGCACTGGTGCCCATCCGTCTGTACATCGAGTGTGGCACTTTTATCAGACAGAAAATCCTTAACGGCATTGGCCCATACCAGGTGGTCACGACTCCCAGCGGCGATACTTGCCTGAACGTCGAGAACGACGGCAGCGTCGGCCTTCTCCTTGACCCGCATGGCCTCGCATTCATCCAGAAAGGCTCTGGCGTTCGTCACCATCGCCTCTGCATTTTTCTGCTGCTTTTCCCAGAGGTCTATCCATCCATCGAAACTCTTCTTGTAGGCCTGCCCCTTGCCCTTGACCTCCGTGATGGTGTTGATGTCAGCCGGGTCACGGAACTTGGCCTTGGTCTCGTCGATCTGCTTGTAGATCGCCGCCATGGTCTCGTCGTTTTCCTCCTGAAACTTCTTATCCCCACGCATAATGAAGTTCTTTTCCTGGATGCGGCAATCCTTGGCGAACTTCAGCAGCCGGTTCGCGTCGTCCGCGTTCTCCACGCGGGCAACTACGGTCCCCAGGCTGGACCACCCCATGTAGCCCAAGACGCCGGCGATAACCACCATGACCCCAAAGCTCATAGCGAGCTTTGTTGCGAGCTTCATACCTTTGAACATTTTGTTTCTCCCACTATGCGATTTAACCTACGTTTTGTATCTCACCCTTGGCTGACCTGACGCGGTGGATCCGAGTAGTAACGGTTCTTCCACCCCTGCCCAGTCTGAAGTGATGTGGTTCCAGTACTGGCAGAAGGGACACCTGCCGACTCGCGTTTGTTCTTCGGTGCTCTACCGCCGTCAGTTGAGCCTTGAGGACTGGTGTTTTCCCGGGGGGCTCATCCATGCAGAAAAGGAGCGACACTTTGCAGACTTCAGAGTCCCTTGAATGCAGGTCCCCTCCGGTCAGGTGATTTGCTCCGCCAATTGGGGTCACGAAGTAACTTCTTTATGTCGAGCCGGGTTTGTTTCGAACGATGATGAACTCTGCAATCAGATGCCCCGATAATCCAGGGCTTGCTGGGGCGGGGCAGGTTGGCAGTCACGGGCGCCGCCCGGGTTGCGGGTCGTCTGTCGTCCGGCAACGCAGCCGTGGGCACGACGACCTTACTGACAGGTCAGACTATCGATGACACGGTGTTATATGCTCACAAGCCACAACCCAATGCGACTTATCTTGCTGGCCCTGGTCATGTTCTTCGTCCTTAGCTGGGTGCCTTCCGCTCGCGCAGGGAAAGGCCCCCGCCAATGGACCTTCATACGCATGGACTACGCTCGAAACGAGAAGCTACAGCAGTTGAGGCGGTTTTGCGACCACATTCACGACCGCGCCGCGAGCCTAAGACACGATGAGATCCTGATCGAGTTCTTCGACGTCAACCGCAAATACGACGACATCCTTCGCAACGGCCCGCCACCCGATAAGTTGACTCGGACAGTACAGGACTTCCGAAAACAACTCGCCGACTACTATATCAACAACTACCTTTGCTTTTACGACCTCCTGTTTGTTGATAAGAGTGGCTTCGTCGTTTATACGATACGTAAAGAGCCTGACTATCACACCAACCTCTTGCAGGATGACTCGTCGTATAAGCCTCTTGCGGACGCTCTGCGCCGCCGTCCTGAGGAAGAGACGTTCATTGACTTTCGCTACTATGCCCCCTCACAGAAGCCGGCCGCCTTTTTCGTCGAGCCGGTTCATCACAAGGAGGAGCATATCGGATGGATTATCGCACAGTGTGCGATTAACAAGGTGAACTCCTTGTTCGCCGGCGCCGAACAACTGGGCGCTACTGGAGAAGCGTTTCTGGTCAATCGTCAAGGCTATATGCTGACGGAGTCTACTTTCCAGGGCGAATCGAGTATCCTCAAGAAACGTCTCGACGACAAGAACATCGACGCGAAGTTCCGTGAGAAGAAGGGACACAAAACCGTCACGGACTACAGAGGAGTTACTGCCATCACATCGTTCGAGGTATTTGACTTTCTGGGCACACAGTGGCTGGTGGTAGTAAAAGTCGACGAGACGCAGATTGTTACGGAGCACTTCAAACAGCACCGCAGATACTATATGGATGTAATAACGGACGCTCTGGCAAGTCTCCCCGTGGCAGGCAGCGAGGCAGCTGGAGGGGACCTTGGCGGCGAACTCATTCGCGTGGATATGGATGAGTTCAGACGCGCCGACCATGGCGAATCACTGCAAACGGTGGGTGTGTCGACATGTACAGCCGTGATCGCCAGTTGTCCGGGCAAATTCGGCTATATGGCGCATATCAGTCCTTTTGACAAGCTCTACGGCGGGGACGCTACAAACCTGCTCGGCCATATCATCAAGAAGATAAAGACATACGACATCTATAAGTATGAGAGGTATGGAGTACACTTCGCCATAGTGGCGAACCACTTCGACAGCCTTGGCGGTGTCGTGAATAAGCTGGTGGACGAGGGATTCCAGCTCTCGCAGATCAATGTGCTGTACCATCCGGACGCGAAGTCGGCCAATGTTAGGTATGAGTATTCCATTGATCGTACGTCTGTGGAATGGGTATTGGCGGAGACGCGCGTTGGCAGAATAGGGCAAGATGGCAGTGATGCGCATAATCTAGGGGCGATTGTAAAGGAGCACCTTGACGACTGAAGGAGCAGGAAGGCAGGGACAGCGTCAAGCGCCTATGCGCGAGGGTGAGGATCTACGGCGAGGCAAGCCCACATCTCTGGCAAGAAGTAGCTTCCACCGGACGCTGCGGCGCGAATCGCCCTTTCCAGCCTGTTGCTTGACCGACGAGAAAGTCGCTCCCACAGGCTTTGTCTCGAGGGTCTGGGGTAATCTGCCCGTGGGGAGGCGGGAGTACTGCCTCGCCAAGGCGATTGACACTCTTCCGCGTGCGCGATTAAATCCTGCTTCATGGGCGGTAGGCGCCGTCAAAGAGTCGGCCACGAGTCAGTGTTGAGGCAGAACAGAGATGCATGGTTCCTGGAAGACTGCGTTACACCTGGTCGGCAAAGTCGTTTTGGGATTGATCTTACTGCTGGCTCCTGCCGTGCCTGCCCTCGGCACGCAAGAGGATGCCAAGCTCGTCAAGATCGGCGTCTTGGTTAAGCGGGGGCCGGAGCGGTGCCTGGAAAAATGGGGACCGACGGCCGAGGCTGAGGAGCTCGATCGTCGGATCCGCGATATCCGCAGCCGCACGGTGCCAGGGACATAGCATCTCCCGCACCTCCTTCGCAGCGCACCGGTGATTCCCGCAACGGAGCGTCCGGTTGGACTGTTCGACGTCTTGGGCCAGCCCGGCGTCCAGGTCACACTACACGAAACCATCGGAAGTACTTGCCGCGGCCGTGTGGTTCTCGCCTTGCCCCGTAGACTGACTGACTGCGTGCGGCGGCTAAAGCACGTCGGTGCTGAACCTCAACTCGTTGACGCGGCTCGGCTCGACTGTGTAGCTTGCGGTAATTACACAGGATTAAATGGGGCGTTCCGTTTTCACATGGTTCCCGAAAGGAGCGGGAGATGTCAAAACAGCGATGCTTGATCGGGGCGGCGGCTTTTGCGGCGGTCTTTGGTGTCGGCATGTCTGCGCGGGCGGAAGTTGTCATAGATTCGGCTCTCGTCGGTGACCCGGAGAATGACGGAGAGCTGCCCAGGGCGGGAGCAATCTGTACGAAGGCGTTCGTCTTCTTGCGGAACATCGCCGGAAACGGGGTCACTGAGCGGGTCAGTCGCCACGTGGTTGTGACTTGACCCCTAAGAACGGATCCAGTCCGTATGTGCAGGATCATGCGGATTCTGGATCTAAAAGGGAGGTCCGATCACGGCGAGAACGGGTGTCTTCGCTTGGATCCAGAGGACTAGCGCGGTATGATGACCGATTGAGGTTCGATAAATGGGAAATGTCGGGGCAAGGGGCACACCATGAAGATACGCACCGAGAGTATGCACGGTCAGATCGGTCTCGTGGGCTGGGTCGCTATCTGCATCGGAGCCTGCGTCACCGCGCCGGCTTGGGGCGACGTCGTCTACACGTGGTGGATGGATTCCCACAACTTCGATTACGAGATCAAGCACATGCCGGATCTCGATCAGAAACGGATGCCTGCAGGCGGTTTCTGGGGCCTTCCCAACGAAGGTAAGCAGTACTGCGTACCGACATCGACGATGAACATGA
>JBARRC010000050.1:0-1538 GCA_049644045.1 Phycisphaerae bacterium | reverse complement strand
GGATCGACTTTGAAAAAAAGGGCGACGCCTGGGAAGGCAAGATCTCGATCCCCATGCAAAACGCGAAGGACATACCGCTCGCGAACATCACGGTGGAGGGAGTGAACGTCGCGTTCGACATGCCCGGTGTGCCGGGTGATCCGAAATTCAGCGGCGAGTTCTCCGAGGACGGCGAGAAAATCTCCGGCGAGTTCACGCAAGGAGGCGTGACGGCCACGTTCAAATTGGAGCGAAAGGAGGATCGCGGACCGGCCGCAAGGGAAGCGCTGGAAGGATTCGAGGAGTTTATCGACCAGGCGCTTAGGGATTGGGAAACGCCGGGTCTTGCGATTGGGATCGTTCTTGACGACGAGGTCATTTACGCGAGGGGTTTCGGCCTGCGCGACATCGAAAAAGAGCTGCCCGTCACGCCGGAAACCCTGTTTGCGATCGGTTCGTGCACCAAGGCCTTCACGACGTTCGTGCTGGGAATGCTCGTCGACGAAGGGAAGCTCGACTTGGACAAGCCCGTGGGCGACTACCTACCGGGCTTTAGGTTGTACGACGAGCACGCCGGCACGCACTTGACGCCGCGCGACCTGGTCACGCACCGCTCGGGCCTGCCGCGACATGATCTGGCCTGGTACAACAGCGACTTCGACCGGGCGACGTTGGTCGAGCGCCTGCCGTATTATCAGCCCAACAAGGACCTGCGCGAGACCTGGCAATACAACAATATGATGTTTCTGACCGCCGGCTATCTCGCCGGGCAGCTTGCCGGTGGGACGTGGGAGCAGGCTGTTCGCGAGCGAATCTTCGACCCGCTCGGCATGACGCAGAGCAACTTCTCGGTCGACGATTCCCAAAAAGCACCCGACTTCGCCCTCCCCTACGAGGAAAAGGACGATGAAATCAGAAAGATGGCCTTTCGCAACATCGACAACGTCGGACCGGCAGGCTCCATCAACTCCAACATCGAGGACATGACGAAATGGATGATGGTCCACCTGAACAAGGGGAAGCTGGGCGGGAAAGAGATCATCAACAAGGCCACGCTGACGGACATGCACACGCCGCACATGGCCATCGCCGCCATCCCGGAGGAGAAGGAGTTCTCGCCCGCCAGTTACGGATTGGGATGGATGGTCGACACCTATCGGGGCCACTATCGCGTGCACCACGGGGGGAACATTGACGGGTTCAGTGCGCTGGTCACGCTGTTTCCGCGCGACGGCCTGGGGATCGTCACCTTCGCCAACAAGAACGCCGCTGCAATGCCTAAGCTGGCGACAATCCACGCAGCCGACCGGGTCCTGGGGTTGGAGTATAAGGATTGGAACGGCGAAGCGCTTGAGAAGTGGAAGCTCGGCAAGCAGGCAAGGAAGGAGGCTGAAGAGAAAAAGGAGACCCTGCGCAAACCCGGCACGAAACCCGCGCATGCGCTGGAGGAGTACGCCGGTGAGTATGAGCATCCCGGATACGGCCTTTTGAAGATTGAGCTGAAGTATGAGCAGCTTGTCATGGTGGTCAACAACATCGTGACGCCGTTGGTGCACTGG
>JBARRC010000049.1:0-9800 GCA_049644045.1 Phycisphaerae bacterium | reverse complement strand
TGCCGAGATCGCTACCCATACATGCACGACCCACGGGACGAGCTACGCGCGGCGCTCCAAAAAACGTAAGTGCCTGCCAAGACGGAAGTTGCCAACGGCAGTGCCATTCGAGCTGCGTCCCCTTTTTGCCTTTCCGGGAGTCATTCCTTCTCCAACTGGGCGAGCACCTCGTCGGGAATGTCGGAGTTCGTGTAGACGGCGTCGACATCATCTTGCTCTTCCAGTGCGTCGACCAACCTCATCACCTTCCGGGCACCGGTCAGGTCGAGCGTGACTCCATTGTCCGCAATCATGGACAGGTCGGCTGATTCGATCTCGATCTCGGCATCCGCCAGGGCGTTCTTGACATCGTCGAACATTTCAGGTGAGCAGGTGATCTCATGTTCCTGTTCGGAAGAGTCCACGTCGTCCGCCCCCGCATCGAGCGCGATCTGAAGGATCTGATCCTCGGTGGCCTTTTGAGCATCCACCACGATCAAGCCGGTCTGTTTGAACTGGAACGCGACGCAATTGGTGGCCCCGAGGCTCGATCCAGCACGCTCGAAGATTTTCTTGATCTCCGCGCTGGTGCGATTGCGGTTATCGGTTACCGCCCGGCACATGACGGCCACCCCACCGAACGCGTATCCTTCGTAGAGGACATCTTCATAGTCCTCGCCCTCCAGCTCGCCCGTGCCCTTCTTGATCGCCTTTTCGATCGTGTCCTTGGGCATATTGCCGCCCTTGGCCTTGTCGATCGCCAGGCGAAGGCGCGGGTTATCGTCGGGATTTCCTCCGCCGACTTTGGCGGCCATGGTGACCGCCCGGGCGAGCTTGCTCCAGGCCTTCCCTCGCCTGGCGTCCACGACCGCCTTTTTATGTCTGATGCGAGACCAATGTGAATGTCCGGACACGACGATTCTCCTGTCACTGTTCTGTCATTTCGGCGGCAAGCGGCGCGACAGCGGACCCACGGCCTGCGTGGGCATCATCGATCTTCTGCTGGGTTGCATCCCGAACGCGGCGCTCGTCCTCGCTGCTGAATTCATCCCCGGCTTTCCCACGGACAGAGGCGACGGCGGCTGTCCAGTGCTCGATGGCCTCTTCCGCCTGGTCCAGCCGCCAGCAGGTGTCGCCCAGATGATCGTGGATCACCGCGTCGTCCTCTCCACGTGCCCGATTGGCCAGCAGAAGCCATTTCTTCGCCTCTGCAAACACCCCTTTCTTGTACAGCAACCAGCCGTACGTGTCGAGATAGGCCCCCTGCCGGGGTTCCTGCGAGAGGGCGTAGCGGATCATCCGCTCAGCCTCGCCCAGGCGGATACCACGATCGATCCAACCATAGGCGACGTCGTTGTTGGTCCCGACATGATCCGGCCGCAACAACAGCGCCCGCTCCATGACTTTCGCAGCCTGTTCTTCCTCGTGCTGCATCTGATAGCAATACGCCAGCACGCGCAGAAACGCGAACCGCGATCCGGGGTCACGCGTTGAATCCAGCCACGCGCTGAGGTGCTGCCGGGCCTCGCGGTATTGCTTCGCGGCGATGAGATTCTGGGCAAGGCTCATACGCAGGGTTGTGAGTCGTTCAAGCAGTTCAGGCGGTGAGGAATGCTCATCGGGCAGGCGCACGCGCTGCTCGTCGCTGATCCGGTCACTTGGAGCGACGCCGCCCGGGTCGCGGAGAAGCCGCAGGACCTCGTCGATGAGCGCTTCCGTGAGTTCGGTGCATGCTTCGTGCCGCTTGGTACGGAACAAGCGGTCGATCAGGAAGTTTTGAAATGCCTCTCGATTAGGCGTGTGCAGCAGCTTGTTGCGGACAAGCTCCAGTGCCTCGTCGGGGCGATCCCCAGCAGCCAGCACGGACGCGAGCATCTCCAGGGCCCGGTCGTTCTCAGGATCGTCGTTGAGCCAGTCCAGGGCGTACTGACTCGCGCGCTGTGTCTGGCCGGCTGCCAACAGCGATTCTACAAGCCGGGCCAGATTGCGTGGGTCAGCGGGGTCAGAATTGTAGACGGCCTGGAAAATCGGCAGCGCGCGAAGGGGCTGCTTCTGGTTGACGTACTCCTGAGCCAAGCGGATCGACCAGGTCTGATTATCAGGCTCCGCATCGGTCCATTCCTTTAGCTGCGTGAGCACCTCGTCCGATCGGCCCATCTGCCGGAGTGTCTCGATGATCGCGACCCGATAGCGTTGTCGCCACAGGTCGTCCAAATCGTCGCGCCCCTCTTCGCGCCGCGCGAGTGCCAGCGCGGCATCATAGTCTTGGATGATCCAGTAAAGCTCGACGAGTCCGCGCTGTCGGCCGAATAGCCCCAACCGCCACGAATGGCGATTCGGTCGCCTCCGCAGCAGGGTTTCGAGTCGCTCGGCGGCCTGCTCGAAGTCCAGCAGACGCTGTGAAGTCTGCACCAGCCCGATCGCTGCCTCCTCGCTCTCTGGATCAATTGCCAGGGTGTTACGATAGGCTTCCCGCTGGCGCTGAGGCTCGCTATCTGTGTCGTAGCTTTCGGCGATCGCAAGCCAGGTGGCTGCGTCAGGCCCATGTTGCTCCATGCTCTCACGCAGTGCCCGGCGGTAGGCTTCCACGTCCGGCTCTTGCCCGCGGATCAGGTTGAGCAGGGCCTCGCAACGCGTTTTCGTCTGTGCCGTGGCACGCTGCGCGAGTTCCTCGAAGTGCTCGACCGCAACGTCCCCTTTGCCCTCCTCGAGGTAACTGAAGGCGAGCAGTTCACGTGCGGCTTCGTGGTTCGGATCCTGTTCGAGCAGCACGCGAAGCTGCCGCTGCGCTTGCAACCTTCGACCTGATTGTTTGTAGAGCCTGGCGAGCGCAAACATCGGCGCGGGGTCGGAGCGGTTGAGTTGAATCGCGGCCTTGAAGTGCAGCTCGGCGTTCATGACGTCGTCCAGACGCTCGTACACCTCGCCGAGGACCAGCTCGAGCCGGGCATCCTCGGGTGCATCCCCGTGCGCCCGAGCGGCCACTTGAATCGCCTCATCGTAGCGGAGCAAGCGCAGGTAGACCCTGGCAAGGGTCACGCGGGCCGGAACAAAGTCGGCTTGTTGAGAATAGCTCTTACGGAGGAAACGCTCGGCCTTTTCTTCTTGGTCGGCTGCCACCGCAAGCTTTCCGCGCAAGTACAAAGCTACGGCGGATTCTTCACGCGACGGAAAGGTCAACAGCGCTCTGCACGCCACTTTGTTCGAGGCGAGCGCCGCAATCTTCCCTTCGAACTGGTCCGGTCGTTCCGGGTGCCGTTCGATTCCCTCTGCGCAGACACGGAGCGCATCGCCCCACGCTGAGCGGGTGATGTGTACGTCGACGAGCCGGGCGCGGATCGCCTCAGCATTTGGGTATCCGCTGAGGTAGGCTTGCAGTTCCCGCCCGGCCTCGCTGACCCGGTCAAGGCGCATGAGCTTGTCGGCAAGATGGAGAACGAGTCGGGGTTCGTCGGGTCGATCGGTGATCCGTAAGCGAAGATCCTCGATGATTCGTTCGGGACGGCCCGCCCGCTTATGAATCTCGAACAGCAGTTCGACCGCTTCATCATCGTCGGATGGAATCGCTCGCACTGCAGTGAGCGCCTCGTCGAGGCGCCCGGCGCGCGTGAGCAGCCTCACGTATCTCAGACCCAGCGCGAGATCATCAGGTGAATCAGACACCAAGGGTGCCAGAACCTTGGCAGCTTCGTGGAACCGGCCCAAGCCCTCGAAAATGTCCGATTTCGCCAGGGCGGCGTTTCGGCGGTTCACCTGCAAGCCGGCAACCGGTTCCGGCCGGCCCGGCGCCTCAGGGGGCGCCACCACTTTGTGCTCGAAGGCCTGATACTGCCCGAGTGAGGCTTCCAGGTATCCTTCGACGGACAGCGCCTCCGCGAGGTGGTAGTGAGACATCGCTGCGATTTGAGGGTCGCGACCGATGTCGCTACAGAGAAGCGCCGTGCGGTACGCCGTGATTGCGGACGTCGTATCACCGGTCAGCGCGTGGCATCGTCCGGCGATGTAGTGAGCGGTGGCGTCGTCGGGGTTGATCTCAAGGACCCGGGCGACGTGTCTTTTAGCCCGTTCGAGGTTGCCCGCCTCCCAGTGCAGCATCGCCAAAGCGCGATGGATCCGGGGGTGGTTGGGATCGTAGCGAAGCGCCCGTTCCAGCTCGATGGCTGCTTCCGTGTAGCGCTGCTCCTCGACGAGCCCGCGCGCCGTTGCGATCTGTCCGGCGGCTCGCTCCGAAAGCGGTTTGAGTGAGTTGGGCCGCACCGGTTTTGATGGTAGCGGCTCGATCCGTGAGAGTGGCATGTGAGCGCGCACGGGATCGACATCGGGCGATAATTCGGACCGGCCGTCGCGTGGCGCTATACCACGCCTGCCGTCCGCCGTGCAACCCGCCAGCGTGATCACCAGCCAGACAAGCAATACGGTGGACGCTCGAATCATCGCAAGTTGGCGAAGCATAAACTCCATAGCGTGTGGGACCGACTTTCCAGTCGGTCATCAGACAGGCTGGAAAGCCTGTCCCACATACAGGTGGTCCTAGTTCGGATTCGATACGTTCTTCTTATTGGCGGCTGCTTTTGTCCTGGTGCGCCTCGAGTCCGGCTGCCTGGTGTCACCGAACGAACGCATGACGATGCAGAACTCCTTGGCGTCGCTGGCGCTGACGTGACGCTCCATAAACGCCTGGACCTCGGCGCGGTCAGCCGAAGGGTGGACGAGGTCGGCGCCGCGCAAAGCCTTCAGGAGCCTGTCGTTGACCGGAATGGCATGCCCGCCAAGGCTCCACAGGATCACCGACGCCACAGCGTATTCGTGCACCCCGCTTAACTGCTCGAGATAATGACGCGCCTCGCGCCGACCCAGACTCTTGAGTTGATCGAGCGAGAGCCGGTTCTCACGGTCATAAATGGCCTGTAATGCGTCGATCAGCTCCTGGCAGCGCTGCACTCCGCAGGGGATGGTGTTCCCGGTAGCCTTGTTCAGCTCTATCGAACTCGACACGCGCATCTCGTTCCAGTCAACCAGTGTCGTCAGCGCTCGATCAATCGCGTACCCGGCTTCGGCGTCGCTACACCCGACACCGAGAACCGCGATACCGAGGCGGTGGAGGGGGTTGTCGGGCTCAGGGATCCGCGGAGTGGGCACGGACTGTCGCAACTTGGCGTAGGCCTTTATGACCCGCTCGGCATAGATCGTACCGTTCTTCATTCCCCGACTCCCTCCGACGCGTCAGACGGACCAGCGCTGATCGGGTCCACAGGTTCCACAACATTCGGGAAGGCTTCCTCATCCCCACGTTCGGACTCGAAGCATTCCGGCTCAAGCCGTCGGTTCTCTTCGAGCAGTTCCATGGTGCGTCGCGCCTCCTTGACCCCTCGATCGATCTCGAAGCGCAGCTCGGGGCAATGCCGGATCGGAAGCTGCCGGGCGAGCATTCTCTGGAGGAAGCCGGCCGCGTGCCGCATGGCCCGCAGCGTCCGGCGCTCCGCCGTCTCGCCACCTTGGATGCTCAGGTAAACTTTGACGAGCAGTAAATCGCCCGTCACCTCCACGCGCATAACGGTTGTGAGCGGCTCGACGCGCGGATCGTTCAGGCGGTGCATGATCGCCTCGCCGACAACGTGGCGTACAACGCTCGCCACTTTCTCTTTGCGGTAGGGACGCATCGCAGCTCTTACAGCAACTCCCGTTTGTAGTCGAGTAGTGACAACCCACCGGTCCGGCGCACCAACTCGACGACCTTGTCCAGTTGCGAGTGCACCGGCCGCGATTCTCGTGACACCAGCACGACACCCAAGCGGCACCGTTTCGGTGCGTCCATGTAGCCCACCTCGGCCACAGAGACGTTGAATCGGTCTCGCAGCTTCTGTTTAAGGCTCGCGACGACGCGCCGCTTGTCCTTGAGGCTTTGCGCGTCGAAGATCGCCAGCTCAACCGTCAGCACCCCGACAATCATTCCCTCGCGTCACGAATGACCGGGGCCGTGGGCACGCCGTCATCGACACCGATCTTGAACAGCCGGATTCGTTGATCCGGGGCAACGTACGGAATGACACCGATACGTGACAATGCCTTGACGACAAACGATTGATCCGGCTCCGGCACTTCGTAAAAATCCAGTTCGCCTCGCACATATTCTTCATCAAAGGCGTAGGCTTCGTCCTTCGGAATGTAATCCGTCACAAGTCGGACGATGGAAAACCTGTCGCTGCCGCCCGGCACGATCTTCGGCAGGAACAACGCCCGGACGCTCGTGGGCCGGCCTTCGTGGACCGTCACGCTCCGAAACTGACGAACGATAAAGCTCTGCTCTTCCGTTCTATCAATGAAGACCGAGTCGGCACCGTCCGGCAGGAAGAACTCCTCGAGCAGCCGCGTGCCCTGTTCGCTGGACGGTTCTTGAATCTTCCGTCTTAACGCCCGGTACTTCCGGAAGTAGGGCAGGTTCGGATCATTGAACCTCGGGTCGTTCACCGGGAGCACCACTTCGACCACATACGACCCGTTGCCAAGAGAGGAGAAGCATTCTCCATCCCCGCCGATGTCCTTTTGCTTGCACTCCTTCACCAAGTTGATCCGACCCTGGGGTGGAGCCTTCGAGGCTTCCAGGTAGTAGACCGTTGCACCAGGCGGCGTTGAAGCAACGTAGAGGCCTTTCAGGCACGATTGGTGGATCAGCCCCCTGCGGCGTTTACGCCCGCGTCCGGAGTCGTTGTCCTTCGGCTCCTCTTTCTTCGGCTTGTCCTCGGGCCAGAACCTCGCCACCTGATCGTGAATCCACTTACCACCATCAGGGAGATGGCGAATGAGCGTCCTCACAACGAGGATCACGATAATCAGAAGCAACGCCGCGTAGCACATTTTCAGTATGATCGCGAATGGATCAAACTGCCCGGGGCGCCGCGGGCGCCTCTTGAAGAACGGCAGCCGGGGGCGTCTGCGCCGGGAACCGCCCCGGGGCGCTTGATCAGGCGGACCGATGTCCTTGAAGAGAAAGTCGAGGTCATTCTCCGCACTCTCCGGAACGGTGGCTTTTCGGCCGCAGTAGGAGCAACGGACGACGCTGCCCGCGTCTTCATCCTTGGCGCGAACCGTGTGGCCACATTCCGCCTTGAATTCAATCATGACTACCTCTAAAGCGTCCGAGCGACCTTCACGATCTCATAGCTTTCGATGATGTCACCGACATGAATGTCGTCAAACCCTTCCAGCCGAATGCCGCACTCCAGACCGGCGCGAGCCTCCTTGACGTCGTCCTTGAAGCGTCTCAATGACGCGAAGCGGCACCCCTCACGGACGACCACACCATCACGAACGATCTTCGCGAGATGGTTGCGGTCGATCGTGCCGTTTGTGACGTGGGAACCGGCGACGGCACCCGCCTTTTTGCCGAGCCTGAACAGTTGGCGTACCTCGGCGGTGGCCCGGGGCTCGATCCGCTCTTCGGGCGCAAGCAGACCCTCCAGCGCCTGCTTGATATCGTCACAGACGTCGTAGATCACTCGATAGGACCGAGTATCGACCCCGTGCTGCTCCGCCATGCGCCGCACACCTACGGATATCTCCACCCGAAAGGCCACAATAATTCCCCGGCACGCGGCGGTGAGGAGAACGTCGCTGTCGTTAACCGGGCCGACCCCGGCATGCCTGATCGTTAGCCTCACTTCGTCCGAGGGGATATCAGCAAGGGATTGCCGCAGCGCCGCCACACTGCCATCGACGTCAGCCTTAACAATCACGTTCAGTTCCGGGACCTCGTCCGAGTCCCGCTGGAGGAACATTTCCTCGAGGGTCTTGACCTTGCGCGACTGCACACGGGAGCTCTCGATGCGGGTCTGTTTGGTTTCGGTGGCGATGTCCTTCGCACGTTGCAGGTTCTCGACCGTGTACAGCTTGTCACCGGCCGCCGGCACATCGTCCAGACCCCACACTTCCACCGGCAGCGACGGCCCCGCTTCTTTGATCCGCTGATTCCGATCGTCGAGCAAGGCGCGCACCTTGCCGAATGCCGGACCGCACGCCACGAAATCGCCCACGTGCAGTGTTCCCTCCTGAACCAGAACGCGGGCCACCGCGCCAACCCCCGGCTTGGTCTCAGCCTCCACCACCGTACCGGAAGCGGGAAGGCTTGGATCGGCCTGTAACTCGAGTAAACTGCTCAGGTCTGCTAAGTGTTCGGTCAGTTCCCCGATGCCCACGCCCGTGGTAGCCGACGTTGGAATCACGTCGACGTTTCCGCCCCACTCGCCGCTGGGTGTCAGGCCGTGCTCGGACAATTGCCCGTAGATCTTGAGCTTGTTCTGTTCGCCCAGGTCGATCTTGTTGAGTGCGACCACGATCGGAACGCTGGCCACTTTGGCGTGATTGATTGCCTCGATCGTCTGCGGCATGATGCCGTCGTCCGCCGCGACCACCAACACGACGACATCGGTCATCCTGGCGCCGCGCGCGCGCATGGCGGTAAAGGCTTCATGCCCCGGCGTGTCCAGAAAGGTGACCGATCCGTGCGACGTTCGAAGGTGGGAGGCGCCGATGTGTTGAGTAATGCCGCCATCCTCGCCGGCGACAACACGCGTCCGCCGAATGGCATCCAACAGGCTCGTCTTTCCATGGTCGACATGCCCAAGCATCGTCACTACCGGTGGACGCGGTTGGACGTTCTTGCGCTCACGAGCAGCGAATTCCTCTCTGAGTTCGTCCAGACGCGTCTTCGAGGGGATGACTTTTAGTTCGATACCAAAGTGCATGGCGAGCAGCTCCGCCGTTTCGGTGGCCAGCGTCATGTTGACATTGGCCATAATGTTATGTTCATCCCTAAGTACCTTGAAGCACTGCATGAAGTTCAGGCCCGCCGCCGAGCAGAACTCTTTCATGCGGACCGGCTCATGGACGGTGGCCTCTGTCTTTGGACCTGCTTGGACATGCTGAGCTGCGGTGCCGGTGCTCTGCGAGGTGCGGCGGCGTATACGCCGTCCGGTGGCGCCGGCCAGCCGCTCCCTCCGTTCGGCAAGGTCGCGATCCCCCCACTCCGTCACCCGCTTGCCCGTGTCGGCGGGGTGTCCAACTGCTCGGCGTGGTGGTACTCGCCCCTTGCGACGCGCCGGCCCTTTTTCACCTGTCCTTCCGGGTTCCAACGGTTCCGTCGGTATGGAGGGGGTAGGCGAGCCGGTGTCCGCACCGCGCCGCGGACCCACGGGTCTGCGGCGGACTGGCCCTATCTCATAATCCGGTGATTCGTAGCGCACGACGCGGGGGCCTTGAAGCTTCGCCTTCGCCGGTATGTTTTGAGGCCCGGCAGGGACGATTGGAACCTGCGTCGGTTCCGCTTGGGGCGCTTCAGCCACCGGCTGTTCAACCATCGAAGGGGTGGAAGGAGCCTCGGGCGGGCCTGTAGGTTCGACAGCGACAGGCGCTGGGCCTGAAGCTGCCTCGATGTCCGGGACCGTAGGCACCTCGAACGTGGCTGCCAGTTCGGCGGCTTGCTCCGCAGGTTCCTCAGCCAGGGGAGCTTCCGCGACGGCAATGCCCACCTCCGGCGCGGGCTTCTCGGCCGTAGCAGCAGGTGCTTCCAAGGCTGCGGTCGTCTCGGCAGGGGCACACTCGACCGTTGCCGGGATCGTTTCGATCGTCGTCGCCGGTGCCGTTGCGGTTGCGGTTGCGGTTGCCGCGGCCGGCTCCATCACCGTCGTGGCCGCCTCACCCGTCGCCGGGCCCATGACCTCGGCCTCTACTTTCGCCAACTCGACCACCTTTTCCGTTTTCTCCGAAGGAGCCTTCTTCGCCCGCTTCCGCTTGATCCGTACCTTTTCGAGATTGACGTGTTCGGC
>JBARRC010000048.1:0-5993 GCA_049644045.1 Phycisphaerae bacterium | reverse complement strand
GGCAAGGACCGCCCCTCGACCACGCTTCGGCGTGGGCGAGGACTTCTCGAGGCGGTGCTTGCCCGTGCGCGGGGCAAGACTGCTGTCTACACGGGCAAGCTCCGTTTTCGCGCCTCCGTACGAACTCTTCACGGGCGGACGTCCACCGACCCCGGCTACATGACTCCAGAGATCCTGACTCGTAAGGCGTGTAGAATGACGGTCTTTTGCCTGAGCAAGCAGACACATGGTCCTGGAATCGCCGGAGTTCTTGCCACTGCGCCAGTCGCGCCGCTGAAAAGTCCCGTCATTAACTCTTACACGCCTTTTGCAATGGAATACTCTGCAAACACCTTGTTTCATAGGTTCTGACGAGACGTGTCAGGATCTCTGGACTCCTCATCCGCTTGCCCATGCCACCCTCGCCGAAAGTGTCATGCACTCCTTGAGATTTGCCGCGCCATTGTTGCCGCCGTTCTGGGAAAGGCGGGAGCCGTACAGGCCAACCTGGATCCGGTGCCGATCCAGCCTGCGGCGCCGTCTCTCGATCTCCATGTCGATCTCATAGTGGCCCCAACGCCAGCCACCACAAATGGCCTCAAGCGGGGGGGGGCACGTTTTTCTTCGGTAGCCGACTATCTCACTCGCGGAGTGGTGCGACGGGAAGTACAAGTAGGGTACGGCAGCGGAGTAATGAAAACGCCGCCACGTTCCAGGTATTCTGCTTCGTGCTTGAAGATCTCCTCAGCGCGCTCCCAACGTAGTAGTAAGACGTAGTCCGGCATGCTGCTGAGAAGCCGCTCACAGGGCTGGATCGGCAAGTGCTTTCCAGCCATATAACACCCGTGCAGGTCTGTGTGCGGATCAACAACGAAGTCGATCAGCTCGGTTCCGATCCCGAGGTAGTTTATGAGTGTGGCCCCCCTTATATCCGCCCAATAGGCAGCGATGCGCTTACCTCTGGATTTCACTCCCCATAGTAAATCCAGGAGCCAATCGCGTATTGAGCGGACCCGACCGGCAAAAGTCTCATAGTATCTTACTCGGTCGACCTCCGCGGCCGCCTCCTCTTCAAGAAGCGATCGAACCGACTGGCCGAAGGCAGGCTCGTGGCCGACGTGCAGTCGTAGAGAACCGCCGCAAGCCGGCAGTCGCTCCACGTGATTGGCGAAGAGCGAATGTCGCTCGAGCAAGTGATGCAGTGCCGTGAAAGAGAAGTAGCACAGTTGATCGTGGTTAATGGAGTCGAACGCACGCCGATCGATCAGGTCACGGACGTACGGCACCTCGATAATTGCCAGGCCGTCGTCCTTCAGGAGTATATGGATGCCTTCAACGAAATCATCGGGGTCGTCCGTACGCTCCAGAGCATGTCGCTCGATGATCACATCGGCGCTGCCCGCCTGGCCTCTTAGAATACTCGCTCGCTTCGCGTTGAACGATGGCAGAACCGTGTCGTCATCCATACACCAGCCCATCCGGCTGTGAACCTCACGTGAACGAACATCGACAACGGAGATTCCGTGCTCGACGAAGCCTCTGAGCATGGACTGGTCATCACTGCCGACGTTCACCACGAGGCTTGCGCTATGAAGTGATCGCATTTGGATCAAGTCCGATGCCTTGTAACTCGATTCGCGCGTGCTGTGCCCACCTGCGGTGGAGTAGAGAGAGGCGCGCCTTCGAGGACGTCCAGCCGCGGGACTGGGTTGAGCAATCTGCATGAGCGCACAGTTTGGACAGAAGAAGACCACAAGCGGGTACACGGCCTGCCGCTTCGACGGGCTATCTTCGGTCAGGAAACTGTCCGCATCAGGGATCTGGCCCAGCGATAGGACGAAATGGAGGTTGGCGTCGCCACATGCGTAACAAATGGGGGGGTGGTTTTTCATTGTCTTGCGTACACTCGATTAGTCAATAACCTCCAGCAGCATGGAGTCGACCTCCAGCTCGGCGGATTGTGCGATGAACTGAACGCCGACATAGACGCGCCACAGGCTCCGTCGCCTGAGTACCACGCCCTCAAGTCCCGCAAGGATCCCGCTCTTGACTCGACAGCGCGAGCCGACGCGCAGACCCGGATAAAGGTCGACCGGCTTACCGCTCTCCAAGACGCGCTGGATTTGCATGAGATCGGCCTTCAGCCGGTCCTGATCAGCGACGTCCAACACGTTCACAACGCGATTCGTCTTCAGCGCCGCTTCGCGTGCCTCCCAATTCCCGCACAGGAAGACGTATCCCGGAAACAAGGGAAGGTTCACATACCTTGGTCGACCGCGACAGGTTCTCTTGTGTCGTACCAGTGGCAGGAAGTACGATATGCCCAGCCGGTCGAAAACCGATGCGATGGCCTTCTCGTTGCGCGGTCTCGTGTGCAGGACCCGCCAACACCCTTTGAAGTTCCTTATGGAAGCGAACCCGGTGTGGCTCTCGCAGGGAGACAGGTCCTGTAAGCGGCGCGTGCTGTCTGGAGCAAGCAAGAGCGGGCTTACTGTGTTGATCATTTTTGATTCACGGTTTGGCGACATCACTCTGTCACTCCATGGTTCACCGGACCACTAATGTCCGCCTCGGTCACCGCGGTCAGGCGACGCGCTTGTTCTTTTTCCTTCTCCGTAAGACCGCCCAATCGGTCGGCCAATCGCAGCGCCTTTCGGATGTGGGGGATGGACTGACGGGTGCGGCCGCTGTCACGAAGCACCAGCCCCATGTGATAATGGGCAGCGGCCTGCGTCGACGTCTGCCCCACGAGCTTCAGGCATTCTTCGAGCTTCCGCCTCGCCGCATCCAGTTCGCCCAGTTGGAACAAGACGGTCGCGTGGGTGTCCATCAGCATCGGGTCCTCACGCCCGCCGTCTTCCAGAAACCGGTGGATGATCGCGCGAGCTTCCTCCGGTCGCCCCATATCCACGGCGTAGAGCCACGCGAGCGCGTTGACTGACTTGCGCTGGGTCGGGATGTCCGCGCGGGCTGAAGCCTGCGGCTCGGGTTGGGTCGGGATGTCCGCGCGGGCTGAAGCCCGCGGCTCGGGTTGGGTCGGGACGTCCGCGCGGGCTGAAGCCCGCGGCTCGCGCGCATTGGGTGCACGACGCAAAGCCTGCAGGAACTTCGCCTCAGCCTGAACAAGATTCCCCTGTTGATAGGAGCACATTCCGCTTCGGAACGTGGCCTCGGCGGCCAGGTCGGGATGGTTCCGGGCGATGTCGTCGAGCCACTGCATACCAGCGTCGCGCAACGCCGGGTCGGGGCAACGCCCTCCAAGGATTTCTCCCGCGGTCATAAGCGAGATGGCGTCATCGGGAAAACCAGCGCTTCGTCCGCGGGCGTGATCGTATACCAGCTGAAAGTCCTGCTTGCGGCCGTAGAACTGGAGCAGCGCCTTGGACGTTTCCGTCGAGGCTTCATCGAGGTGCAACGCCTGCAGGAAGAGCGCCTCTGCGCGATCCAATTCATGAGTGGCCTCGTAGAGTCTGGCCAGGACGAGCACCTCATCGGCCGTCCGTTCGTCCGGCGGAGCCATACGCTCAACAAGGTCGATAGCCCGATCGACCCGCCCCGTTTCCCGGTAGGCTGTAGCTATCAAGCGCACGGCGCTGAGGTTTCGCGGCCGGAGTTCCAAGAAGCGGAGCAGCACCGGAATTGCTCGCTCATAATCCCCACGGTGGCAGTGAATGCCCGCGGCTGTAAACAGCAGGTTGCCGTCGTCCGGGGCGAAGGCCATTCCCGTATCGACCGTCTCGACCGCTGCTTCCGGCTCGCCGGAGTTGAACTGTAAGCGAGCCAAGAGTCTCCGAGCTGTCACTAATCTCGGATCAATCGCCAGCGCGTGCTTCAGGCTTGCTTCGGCCCGCCTGAGGTCGGCCTGGTCGGTCGATATTGCGAGTTGGGCGTCCACCACCAGGGTCTGCGGATCATCCGGATCGGCCTGCAGGCGCCGGCGGATAATATCGCCGGCTTCGGCGCGTTCTTCGATAGATCCGTCTGTTGCGAGCAAGCGGGCCAGTGCGAGGGATTGTGCCGGGTCGTCGCCGCGAAGTTCGACGGCTTTGCGTGCGCAGGCGACCTGCCGTTGGCGGTGGCCGCGCGAACCCCAGAAGTCCGTACATGCCGCCCAGACGCCCGCGTCCTGTGGTGCGAGTTCCTGGGCGTGGATGATGGCGTTTTCGGCTTCAGATTCCCGATTCAGACTGGCAAGGACCTGCGCGAGAAGGAGGTAATGCGGGGCGTCGTCAGCGATGGTTGCCGCTTCGCGGACCCGCGCCTCCGCTTCGTCGACACGCTGTTGGGCTATAAGCGCCTGCGCGAGCGACCATAGGACGGGCGTCGAGTGTGGGAAACGAGTCAGGGCGGCCTGCGCAATCGCTTCGGCCCGCGCGGCGTCGCCGACGCGGAGATACAAATCAGCTGCGGCCGCCGCCAACGCAGGTTCGTCCGGTTGGAGGCGAAGGAGCTGTTCGGCCGTCGCCAGTGCCGAGTCGAAGTCCCGTTGACGAATCTGTTGTTGTGCTCTCAATCGAAGGACTTCGGGTTCCTCGGGAACTGCAGCGGCCAGCGAATTCAGCACGATGTCCGCCTGCGCGAACCGGCCGAGCCGCTTCAGCAGTTCGATAAGGCGAATCGCCGCCGGTGTGGCACCGAGGCTTGGCTCTTGTGCGATGGCGGTTTGATAGGCTTCAGCCGCATTCTCGAGCGTTCCACTCCGTTCATGTGCATACCCCAGTAGAAGCCGAGCGGAAACCCACCGCGGGCGATCCGCGAGGCATTGCTCGAGAAGTTCGTGGGCTCTTGCCAGCGACTCGCCGGCGGGGTCAAGCCGCAGCAGGGCGCCGGCCAACCCGTACTTCCAGTGCCACCCCGCGTCACCCTCAACCGCACGAATCTCCTCGGTTCGCATCAAGGCCTCGTTGAGGTCCGACGTGTGGTGGACCAGCTTCTGTCGCACGGGCACGTGGTTCGGCAGATGATCCGCGGCTTCGCGCAGCACCTCCATAGCCGGTTCGATCTGATCGGCGGCCAGGTACTCCTCCCCGAGTGCCTCCAGCAGGCGCCCGCGCACCTCGGCCGGCAAAGTGCAGCGATCCACTTGCGCCGCGGCGTCCGAAAGTCGATCCAGCGAGCCGAGCGCCTTCACACGCAGCACGTGTCCTTCCGCAGCCTGGGGGAATCGTGAGATGAGTTCGTCGCTGACTGCCAGCGCACGGTCACCGAGCCCCTCAGACAGCAAGAGGCGGCCGAGCTCCGCGCCCAGTCCCGGAGCGGTGTCCGCGTTGGCTACGTCGTGATGAAGAACGTTGACCGCTCTTTCCGGCTGCCCGGCGAGCACAAAGCACCGCATCAACCAGCGCGCCGAGACCGCATTCGGCGAGGCGATCGAAGCGAGTCGTTCAAGCGTCTGCTGCCAATCCTGCCCTTTCGCCAGTGGACTTTCATCGAGATCCGGACCGTGACGGTCCGGTTCATCCTCCTGAAGCTCGCAGGCCAGTTTTATTAACTCGAATTGATGCCGTTGCTCATCACCGGCTCCAGGCGGTGCAATGATCGTGTCACGGGCATCGGCAAGCCGTCCCTGCCGCCATGCGACCTCGGCAAACTGCAACCGTGCAACGGCATCGTGAGGCGCGAGGAGGAGCAGGTGCTCGTACGTGTCGGCAGCGGTGTCAAGGTCACCGGTTTTCAGATAGGCGAGGGCAAGCAGCCTGGTGACCCGAGGTTCCGGAGGCTGGCGCCGAAGCGCGCGGCGCAGGTGAACGATGGCCGAATAGGGCGGACCGTTATCCAGCGCCCGGGCACCCTTAAGCGTGTTCACGACCGCCCACGCCTGAGTCCGTTCATCCACGTGCGGGAGCGAATCGATCCTGACCAGGCACTCGTCGACACGATCGAGCCGGCCGGCACGCAAGTACAGCTCCGCCGCCTGGGCCAGCAGGTCCACATCGGTCTCTTCAGCATGTGCCAGCACCTTGTCCGCCGTTGCCAATAACGTGGGAGAATCGCCACTCTTGCTCGCCCACATG
>JBARRC010000047.1:0-3309 GCA_049644045.1 Phycisphaerae bacterium | reverse complement strand
TGCCGAGATCGCTACCCATACATGCACGACCCACGGGACGAGCTACGCGCGGCGCTCCAAAAAACGTAAGTGCCTGCCAAGACGGAAGTTGCCAACGGCAGTGCCATTCGTATGATGTCCCCCGATTTTCCCCCGATTTATTATGTCCCCCGATTTCGATTTAGGTTGATGTCCCCCGATTTATCACCGGCCTTCAGGCCACACCCTGACCCCAAAAGTCGTCTGGATTTATGTAACGCTGGGGATAACTCATCCGTACAACCACTACCTGCACACGTGCCTACCCGGCCGGCAGCCTAGCGAGGACGCGTGGTCCAGATGCTTCCTCATGCTGGCGTTCAACCCTTGCACGTCCGCCAACTTCGCTCCCGCAAAACACGCTCCCGTGAGTCCCTCATCGGTTAGCTCCAGCCTGGCATTCTCAAGGTGAGTTCCCACGAAACTTGCTCCGGCGATCATCGAATCTCTCAAGGACGCCTCGGCCAAGTCCGCGCCGTCGAAAGTGGCTCGCCTCGCGTCCGCTTCGTCAAAGTACGCATGACGGCCCTTCGCATTGCTAAGATTGGCTGAGCCCATTCTCGCCTGCCTGAAGTCCGCCTTTGTCAGGTCACTGTGCTGCATCTTCGTTCTTTCCACGGATGCTCCGACAAATTCCGTCCCTCTGCAAATGGCTTCGCGCAGATCCGCATCATCCAGGCATGCCTCTCGGAAATGCGCATAGCTCAAGTTCGCGCCTTTCAGTGAGGTTCGCTCGAAATCTGCCCCGACGAAGCTACCTCCGCTAAGATCTGCTCCGCTAAGGTCACAGTCCACAAGCCTTACTCCGTCAAGCTCCACCCCCCGCAGACACGCCCCCGCCAACGACACATCCCTCATTTCCGCACCCAGTTTGCACAGTAGCGCCGTCAAATTGCCCCTGGCAACATCGTGCTTACAGCGCGCCACTGCTTCTAAGATCTCCTCCACTTTGCTGCCTCGCACACTCACGAGATCACTCAGAAAGCCAATGATCTCGGGTGTCAATGTCGCCTCGAAGCGGTCGAATTTGGCCTCGTCCACATCGGTGATTAGGAGATCAGCGATAAAGTACTCAAGGAACGACTCATGCACGAACGAGTAGTTGCCCTCCGCGTCTCTTCGAAGGAAATTGCAGGTCCGAATGTCGCTGTCGAAGTAATCGAGTTCCTTCAAAGTCGCCTCCGGAAAGTATTCCCCCAATAACGACAGCAACTTGGTGTAGTGTACCGCCTCTGCGCGCCGCGAAAGACAATACCATGCCAGTTCACGCGCGAACTCTGCTCTCAAGTCGTGTCCCATCTGTGTGCGCCAGTCATCCCGATTCAGCCACTCATGGACGTACTCTCCGTAAAGGACGGCAGCATTTATGTTACTCTTCGATACCGACGGAAGAGTCTCAGTCATCATTCTGAGGAGGATGGGATGTGCTGCGAGTTCTGACAGGTTATGGGTACGCTTGATCTTATCATAGACAGTTGTCCAGCAGCCACGCGACAGCCGCCTTCGCAGATACTGCTCTACATCTGCAGCCGAGAAGCGTTCGAGGTATAGAAACTCAATACCGGCGCGCTTTCTAAGATCCTCGTAAAGTCTTGTCCCACGGTGCACATTGTGCATTTGCTCCGATGTCTTGAAGTAATGGGTTCGGCAGGTCAAAATGACCTTTGTATTTGGAAGTACAAGGCTCTCGATCTCTGCGAAGTTCTTAAGCATTGTGCCTTCGTCCACCCTAGAGGCCATTTCATCAAAGCCGTCTAGTATCAACAGGAATGCGCCCCTACTATTGAGCCGATTTATGCTCCAATAGTCTGGTAGGCGCACGTTATATTGATCCACTAGCGTATCTCGTAGCAGCGAGCGCATCTTAAACTCCTTGGCGAAGTCGCGAAGGAAGAGGAGAATAGGCACTCGCTCTCGACTGGGGTTGCGAACATAACGCTGGACCTGTCGGTAAGTGAGGCGCAATGCCAGCGTTGTCTTCCCGGTGCCATAGTCGCCAAGGACCGTCAGCTGTTTACCGTCGCCGATCATCCACTCGTCGAAGTAGTCCTCAATCGGCTGGATGCTTTCGCCTGACTCTGTTGTCGCTGTGAGGGGTACATAACAATTATGCACGAAGGTATAATCATTCTCACAGAGCTGCGCGAGTTGCGCAACATAGGGGTGGAAGTTGGCGATGCTCCGCCTCAGAGTCTCTAGTGTTGCGCGGCTGATTCCGCATCGGTCAGCCTGTTTCTTCGCTCTGTTTGTGAAGCCCTTTCGTGCCACCAAGACCCCCTTGTCAATCTCACCTCGCCGTTGAAGCAGCGCGACCACTTCTGCAAAACGGGTTACCTCCTTGACTCCGACATTGGAGCTGTAGTCCTTGCATTCAACGGCAATCCGAATCTTGGTCCTATCGGGGAGAAGCATGTGGACAAGCACATCGATTTGCCTCTCACCCAGAATACAATCGTGTTCAACGTGTTCGGCACCGAGGAGTTCATAAATGCGTGCAACTTCGTGTTCTAGGTTCTCTCTCATGCCATGAGACTCCTTCAGCGGACAGTGAGGTATTTAGATAGCGTATGTCCGTGGGCGGGTTCACAAAAGCGTTCAATGTACCACGCATGTCTGAGTGAGAGTCGGGATTCGATTCCCCAGCCCTTGTGCGGTTCAGTATCGCCAACATACATGCGGAACCTTACAGACGTTGCGCGATGGGCTGATCCGAGGTTTCCCACCTACGCGAGGCCGAACCGTGGCTGGGGCGCCAAGCGCGAATAGTACAAGCGTTCGCCAACCCGAGTCAATGGGCCTTGTGCGACGCCCACGACTTTCGCCGGTCGTTTATGCCTCGGGAGCATGCCCGGCGAGGCGCCTGGGGGGCTGAGACCAGAGCGTTGCCGCGGCCGGCTGGTGTTCCTCAGCCCCCGGAGACGGTCGTGACGGGGACAAACCACCGCTCGACATGGGAGTCGAGAGGCCGGATCGGAGTGATGCACACCGGTAGCCGATAGGTGCCGCCCGTAAAGGGTGGGCACGCTAGCCTTCGGACGCTGTCGCCCAGCGGCAATCCTGGGTTCATCAGCTTCAAATGCCGAGGGGTTGCTCCAGGCATCCGCTGAGCACATTCGGAAATCAGGAGGGAATCAGGGGACACCGCAACAAATCAGGGGACACCGTACGAATGGCACTGCCGTTGGCAACTTCCGTCTTGGCAGGCACTTACGTTTTTTGGAGCGCCGCGCGTAGCTCGTCCCGTGGGTCGTGCATGTATGGGTAGCGATCTCGGCAGCGTTTGATGACGCG
>JBARRC010000046.1:0-3187 GCA_049644045.1 Phycisphaerae bacterium | reverse complement strand
AGATTCGTCGATGGGAAAGACAATCACTCCTTGGCGGACTCGTCATACAGCCACGGCGTCCTCCTTGGCGATGGCCTCTATAGCGCTGAGCCCGTGTATCGCATCCTGCTCCCCCCTCCGCAAACCGGCAGCAACGAGATCACATCCATTACGGTCACGATAGAGGGCAGATCCGGCTACTCACCGGAGGCATATATCGGCCCGCACGGTTTTCTCGGGCCATTCGATCTGAGTGATGACGGCCAACATACCATCGTCCTTGCGCAGAGTACTGTTGACGACGTTGTTGATATTGAGGAAACAGGCCTGGCGTACGGCCTGGATATCACAATCGAAGTGGGATCGGCATTCGACATATATGACCTCAAGGAAATCTCGGTGAAGTACGAATACTCGGGCGTTCCCACCGACACTTTGAAGAGGTTTCAAGAGTATTACAGCGCCTACCGTTCGATCGAACAGTATGAAGCGGACATGGTCGATAGCCTCTGGAATACCGGGCAATGGACCGTCTCTGAATACTTTTATCCGGCGTGTCAGGAAAGCCTCGCGCTCGCTGATAACCTTTCCAGTTTGTCAGGCTCTCCATACGGCGCGCTTAAGGGAACGATCGACGTTCTTGAGAACTTCCAGGAACTGATGAGCATTCTTGAGGCGGCGCTCGACTATACCGTGTTCTGGATCAACTACACGGGACCATCTAAGCCGACGGTTTCCACGCGGCTTACGTCGGCGGCCAACAGCCTCCGCATCTTGGCCCAGTCGTGGGTCGACAGAGCGTTTGACGGAAGCGTGTCCGACGCCGATGCAATTTTCCTGAACGGCAAGATCGGCGATGCCCGAGATAATCTGACTTCGCTGCGCAGCACTCTCCGTGATGTGGTTTTCGACTCCTGGTGGGTCTGGGCATATGGCTCGGGCGGCACGGTCACCGCCGAGATTATGCTGAACTCGTTGACACCTTTGCTGAACGTTGCCTATGGCGAATCGTCTGTAAGCACGGAACCAAGCTTCGTCACGGGCCTAATTGACACACTGGTTGAACTACCGGACACCGGCCCGCCTAGCCCGAACCCCATGACGTGGTCCACGGAGCCGTATGAGACAGGGACGAATTCGATCGCAATGACCGCAACCACGGCCACGGACCCCAGCGGCATCGAATACTACTTTGACGAGACCACCGGGAGCTCAGGCGGAAGCGACAGCGGGTGGCAAACCAGCCGGACTTACACCGATGCCGGACTGAGCCCCGATACCACCTATTGTTATCGAGTAAAGGCAAGGGACAAGTCCTCGAATCAAAACGAGACATCCTACTCGGTGACGCGATGCGCGACGACGGATCCCGAGCCCAACAACCCGCCGGATCCTCCGACCCTGGTTTCTCCGCCAGATGACGCGCAGGATATGAGCCTGACGCCGTTGCTTCAGGCTTCGGCGTTCTCTGATCCGGACCCGGGAGATTGGCACGCATCAAGCCAATGGCAGGTGGACGACGACTCAGACTTTTCCAGCCCGGGGTACGACAGCGGCGAGACAGCGACGAACAAGACAGAGGTCACCGTTGCCTCCGGGCGTTTGACGTTCTCGACAGCCTACTTCTGGCGAGTGCGCTACAAGGACAACAGGGGCGCGTGGAGCGACTGGTCGTCATCTTGGTCTTTCTCGACGATGGCGGCTCCCGGACCCGTGCTGTACGTGGACGCCGATGCGACCGGCGCGAACGACGGATCATCGTGGGCCGATGCGTACACCGATCTCCAAGATGCTCTAGCGGTTGCCAGGGAGTTCCCTAGTTACGTCAACGAGATTTGGGTAGCTGCTGGGACGTACACGCCGGCACCGCCCGGCGGAGACCGCGAGGCCACATTCCGGCTCATCAACGGCGTTGGGCTCTACGGCGGCTTCGCGGGCTGGGAGACGAGTCGCGACCAGCGCGACTGGACATTGAACGAGACGACGCTCAGCGGCGACTTGAACGGTGACGACATCGCGCTCACTGATCCAACAAACTTACCTGACGAGGCCACCCGAGCCGAGAACAGTTACCACGTCGTCGCAGCCTGGGGCACGGACGCCACGGCCGTCCTGGACGGCTTCACCATCACCGGCGGGAACGCGGATGGTTTGTCTCCCGAGGAGCGCAACGGCGGTGGGATGTACAACTACAACGGCAGTCCGACGGTGACCAACTGCACGTTCAGCGGGAACTCGGCCCGCTGGGGCGGCGGCGGAATGGACAACGGGTACTACAGCAGCCCGACGCTGACGAATTGCACGTTCAGCGGCAACTCCGCATTAGGCGGCGGCGGGATGTGCGGGACCGCGACGCTGGAGAACTGCACGTTCAGCGGTAATTCGGCCACCTACGGCGGCGGGATGTACAACTGGGGGGCCAGCAGCCCGATGGTGACCAACTGCACGTTCAGCGGCAACTCGGCCGTCTGCGGTGGCGGGATGTACACCCAGACCGCGACGCTGACGAACTGTACGTTCACCGGCAACGCGGCTAGCATCTTCGGCGGCGGCATGTGCAACAACGGCAGCCCGACGCTGGCGAATTGCACGTTCAGCGGCAACTCGGCCACCTACGGTGGCGGGATGTGCAACCGGTACGGCGACACGACGCTGGCGAACTGCACGTTCAGCCACAACTCCGCCGACTTCGCCGGCGGTGGGATGTGCAGTTTCGGCTGGTCGACGCTGGCGCACTGCACGTTCAGCCACAACTCCGCCGGCTACGCCGGTGGCGGCATGTACAAGCACTACAGCGGGAGTCGGACGGTGACCAACTGTATCCTTTGGGGCAACACGCGCGCCAGCGGCGTGCGCGATGAGTCGGCACAAATCTCCGTGATCAGCGAGGTCACCTATAGCTGCATCGAAGGATGGGGGGGCGCCGGGACCGGGAACATCGGGCGCGATCCCTTCTTCGTCGATGCTGACGGGCCGGACGACATTCCTGGGACGGAGGACGATGACTTGCGACTCACGGCTTGCTCACCATGTAACGACTCTGGAGACAACGCGGCTGTACCTGATGATGTTACGACCGACCTTGATGGCAACCCCCGCATCCACAACGGGATCGTCGACATGGGCGCCTATGAGTTCGAAGGAGTCGCTGAACCTCCGCCGCCGCCCGCTCCCGAAGACGTGGCGGCCTCGGACGGAGATTACTGCG
>JBARRC010000045.1:0-12856 GCA_049644045.1 Phycisphaerae bacterium | reverse complement strand
TATCCCGGGGAATCCCCCCCTCACCGAAAACGGGTCTAGCACCGGGCTAGCGCGGTCGCTCTCTCTCTGATATGCTCGATCCCAACGCCGACGTGGGAAAAAACCTCACCGGCGGTCCGGGCGGACTTCGGGATGCGTTGCACAGTCATTCCGGCTACACGGACGTCGCCGGTCTCGGCGGCCGCCTCGGCGAGTTCGGAGTGCAACCCGCCGACGTAGTTGTCCTCCACCGTCAGGATCACGCCGCCGCTGCCCCGGGCGGCGTCGAGGATCGGGCTCGGGTCGAGGGGGAACGTGTATGCGTCGAACACGTTGCAGGCGATGCCGTCGCCCGCCAGCTTCCCGGCCACTTCGAGAACAGTGTGAAGCATGAAACCGCAGCTCGCGATCGTCAGGCGTTCGCCACGGCGTAATTGCTTGCAGCCGCGAACCTCAAACCGCTCATCGAGCGGGTAGATAAAGTTCGTCTCAGGCCGGTGCGTGCGCATGTAGCACATACCGTCGATGTTGGCCATCAGCTCCGTGCAGCGATAGGCGCTGATGGCGTCGCAGGGGTGGAAGACGTGGCAGAGGGGGTTCCCCCGGCCGGCGTCCGTCTTTGTCATGCTGCGGAAGTAGGCCACGTCCGCCAGCGACATCTGCGACGGGCCGTCAGCGCCGAGCGAGACGCCGGAGTGCGACCCGACGATTTTGATGTTCGCCCGCGTGATGCCGGCCATGTCGATCTGATCCACCGCCCGTGCGATAAACTTCGCAAAGCTGCTGGCAAAGGGGATCTTCCCGGCGGCGGCCAGTCCAGCGGCTGCGCTGATCATGTTCTGCTCGGCGATCTTACATTCGAAGAAGCGGTCGGGGTGCTCTTTGGCAAACAGCTCGGCGAACGTCGAATTGCTCACGTCGCCGTCGAGGCTGACGATGCGCGGGTCCGCGTCACCAAGCGCCACCAGTGCGACGCCGTAGGCTACGCGCGTGGCGAGTCTCTTTCTCTCCAAGGCGTTTTCGAGGCCAACGCGTTTCAACGCCACATCGAACGCCGGCAGGGCGACGATACCAGTCGGCTCGCGATGTGGCGCTGCGGGTGGCGCCTCGGGGCGCAGGTCACCCTCGGGCACCGCACCCAGGCGGTCACCGGTCGCATCGAGCTGTGCGCACGCCTCCTCCAGGTCATTAGCAGACACCGGCTTCCCGTGGAAATTCTTCCCCAGCATCAAGTCGACACCCCACCCCTTGATCGTTCGCGCGACGATCGCCGTGGGTTTACCTCCGGTGCCCAGCTTGTCGAACGCAGTTGACAGCTCGTCGGGATTATGGCCGTCGACCTCAACCACCTGAAAACCGAACGCAGCCGCCTTCGCGGCGATCGCATCCGCGGATTGTTGAGCGGACACGGGGGCAGCCTGACCGTGGCCGTTGCAACTGAAGATCACACAGACGTTGCTGAGCTTGTGGTCGACGATGAAATCCGCCGCCTCCCAAACCTGCCCTTCACGCGACTCGCCGTCACCGGTCACGACGTAGATGCGCTTGTCGATGCCGTCCAGCCGGGCCGCCAGCGCCAGACCCGCCGCGACCGAGAGACCCTGCCCGAGTGACCCGGTGGCGGCATCGAAGAACGGAAAGCCTTCAGCCGGATTCGGATGGCCATCGAGCACACTTGCGAGCTCACGAAGCGTCGACAACTCGTCCAAGGTCAGCAGCGAGGCACTGTGCTTGTCACTCCCCACCGCCCCGCCAAGATCGGCGTAAGCGGCGTAGACAATCGGCACGGCGTGGCCGATGGAGAGAACGAGCCGATCGCTTCCCGGGCTCCACGGGTCCGCCGGGTCGTAGCGCATCCGCCTGTACATCAGCTCCACGATGATGTGGCTAAGCGCCAGCGCCGATGACGGGTGACCGGAGCCGGCGGCGGTTGTCATACGGACGACGTGTTTACCCAGCTCGACGGCTTTAGCGTGAGCTCTGCTCGTTACGGACACGCGCATCTCCTGATCGGCGTGCGTTCTTATGTCGGTCATGTATTGCTCCGCGGTTGTTTCGTGGCCTTGTTGGGCAGATTATCGCTGGGAAACGTACGATTCAAGCTCGGTTTTGATCTTGGCGCCATTATGGGTGCGGCCATTCTCTGTGGCACATGCGAATAATTCGTGTCGCTCTGTAGCGGCCGGCGTCCCCGCCGGCCGTCATACGCAATAGCACTTGCCCGGGAAAACGGCCTGCGAGGACGCAGGCCGCTACGATCTCAGTAGGACGACAGAATGACACGATGCCACAAAATATGGTCACACCCCACTCCCGGAGGGATGGGTACGACCGATCAGAGCCGCGACCGTGAGGGAGCGGGCGAGTCCCCATCGCGCCATGCGCGTTTCCGGTCCGGATCGGCGATTCGCCGGCGTTCGATCGGCCTCCGATCGTGTTAGTCCGTGCAGAATAAATCAATTGACGATGCAAGATTGTTGGTGGTCAACGTGCGCGGGTGGGTCGCCCGAACGTATCGGCGTTGGCGTTTCACATGAGGTCGGTCGGAGGCGGTACGGGTAGTTGAAATTGCATTCGCCGACCGGCTGGCATTATCGGGATTTCGGGTGTACACTTAAACGCGGTACGCGATTACTTATTGGATGGAGGATGGCAACGATGATGAGACATACCTGCGCAGCGGCTCTGCTGGTGATGTTGGCGTGTTCGCTGTCGGCTTCGGCCCAGACGACCTCGTCGAGATCAGGGGTTGCCGAACGCCTCGGCGCGTCGAGTGCAAAAGGCGTCATGCCGACAACGCCGGACTCGACCCACACGGGGCTCGCGCTTTTGCGCAAACGGGTGGAGAGCGTCGACTGGGTTGACACGCCGTTCGAGGAGGTGATCGAGTGGCTCAAGGACGAGGGTCAAAGTCGGGTCAATGTCATTCCACGCTGGACTGCCCTGGGCCAAGAAAGTGTCGATCCTGACACTCTTGTGACACTCCGGCTCAGCGACACGACGGTTGCGGACGTGCTCAATGAAACGCTCGACATGATGTCTCCGGACGGCGAACTGGCGTACCGGGCGATCGGCAACACCTTGAAGCTTTCCACGAAGGATGACTTCGACCGGAAGATGTATCTCCGCGTGTACGACGCCACCGACATTCTGTTCCGCGTGCCGGATTTCGGGCGGACCGCGCCCATCATCGACCTCCAGCGAACGGGCGGCGGAGGGGGTGGCGGCGGCGGCGGCGGCGGTCAATCGGTCTTCTCCGGCAGCAGCTCGGGCGCCGAGCAGAGCGGATCCGGGGAGCAGGCAGAGCAGGAACTGAAGGAGCAGCTCGAAGAACTCCGCGAGATCATCGAGAAGGTCATCGCCCCCGACTCGTGGGACACGGGCCAGACAGGTGGGCGCGGGCGGATGCGTGTCTATCGTCGGTCCCTGATCGTGTACAACACGATTGAAGTTCACGAGGAGATTGCCGGGCCCTACTCATTGGGCAAGTAGAAGAAGCGCCGCGGCGGAGGCACTCCCCGCATTATTTGGCGGTCAGGAATCAGGATCGGGCGGGTCGCAAGGCCGCACGCACCGCGTCGGCTGTAACCCGCTCGATCCTGATTATTTTTACGGAGGACGTTCGGCCCGCAACCACCGTCACATTGCTCTTGCGCACCGCGAGGAGCTTCGCCAAGAAACTGATAAGGGCTTTGTTGGCCTTGCCTTTCTCGGGAGGGGCGGCGACGGCCAGTTTGGCCCGCTCACCCCACTCACCTACATACCGGGTGCGGGAGGCGCCGGGAACGATCTTCACGGGCAGTAGGACCGCGTCTCCTTCGACGACCAAGTTGAGCATGCCGGCATTCTACCATGACGACGTCAGCACATGGAACACCGCGCCCGTAAGCACCGGGCGCAAGGCTTGGCGCTACATTGGTTTCTGTTACATACCTGTGGGCAGATGGTTGGCATACCTGCGACGTGCCGCTACCATTCGCATGTGCCATCCGTTCTGGATCGTTGATGGCCGGGATCCTGGCGCATGGTTCCTTGGCCGACGCACGGACCCTCGAGCCATGCGGTTGAAGCTTCATCATCAGATTCTGATAGCCATGCTCGTCGGCGCAGCCGTCGGCCTGCCTCTGAATATCCTCGCGGGAACGGGGCGCATTCCTGAAAGCTGGCCCCGTACCATCGCGACGTATGGCAAAGGCATCGGCGATATCTTTCTGCGACTCCTCTCCATGATCGTCGCCCCATTGATTCTCACATCGCTCGTCACTGGCGTCACCAGTTCAGGGAGCGTCAAGGGACTGGGTCGGCTGGGCGGACGCACACTGGTGTACTACCTCACGACCAGCATGCTGGCCATCATCACCGGGATGCTGGTGTTCAACGTCATTCAGCCGGGTGAAGGCTCCAATCTCGAGGTGCTCCAAGCGGGAGCTGAGGCGGTGGCGATGGACGTGGTCGCACAAGGGCAAAGCCTGGGTCAAACGCTCTGGAATCAGGTGTTTAACATCATCCCCTCCAACCCCTTCGCGTCACTGGCCGATCCCGACAACCGGTCCATCCTGGGTGTCATCTTCTTCGCGATTCTGTTCGGGGTCTTCATCAACGTGGTTGGTGGCGACGTGGGCGAGCTGCTCACCAAGGTCTTTACCGGCGCCTTCCAGGTGATGATGAAATTGACCATGTTCATCATCAAATTTGCCCCGGTCGGTGTCCTCGGTTTCATGCTTTACGCCTCGGCGGGCAAAGGTCTCGATGTATTCCAGGCGTTGGGCTGGTACATGCTTACGGTAGCGGTCGCGCTGAGCATTCACGCTTTTGTGACATTGCCATTGTTGTTGCTGCTTCTGGGTCGGCGCTCTCCGTGGGAATACTTCCAATCAGTGTCCCCGGCACTGCTCACGGCCTTCAGCACTGCCAGCAGCAACGGGACCCTCCCGCTCACCTTGACCTGCGTCGAGGAGCGAGCCGGGATCAGCAACCGGATCAGCTCGTTCGTCCTCCCTCTGGGCGCCACGATCAACATGGACGGTACCGCCCTGTATGAGGCCGTCGCGGTTCTGTTCATCGCTCAGGTCAGTGGGAATGACCTGAGTCTGGCACAACAGGTCGTCGTTGCGATAACCGCCCTGATGGTAAGCGTCGGAGCCGCCGGTATCCCTCACGCGGGGACCGTGATGATGGTGGTGGTCTTAAGTGCGGTCGGCCTTCCGATTGAATATGTCGGCCTGATTCTGGCGGTGGATCGCGTCCTCGACATGTACCGGACGTCCATCAATGTCTGGAGCGACTCGACTGCATGTGCTGTCGTGGCCAGGTTCGAACCTCCGGAGGCTGCGGCATCCGATCCGTAACGATCGGGCCGGTTGGGGTTAATGCGTCCATGCAAGAAACCACTACGATCAGCCGTCAGGAGCAACTTGACGAAACCTGTCGGCAGTGTCGAGTGGAGGGCCGGTTCGCCTTCGACACCGAGTTTGTCATGGAGGACCGGTTCGAGGCGGAGGTCTGCCTCATCCAGGTGGCCACCGAGGCCTCGGTGACCGTCATCGATCCGTTTCTCGACCTTGACCTGCGCTCATTGTGGGCGTTGGTATGCGACAAAGAGGTTGAGACGGTCGTCCATGCAGGCCAGGAAGACCTCGGCCTGTGCGTCCAGCACACAGGACAGATTCCGCAACAGGTCTATGACGTGCAGATCGCGGCCGGGCTCACCGGCTACGACTACCCGCTGAGCCTGCAGAAGCTGGTCCAGACGGCGCTGCACATCCACCTGCACAAGTCGAAGACCCTCACTGATTGGCGGAAACGCCCGCTTGCCGCTGACCAGATTCGATACGCCGCGGAGGACGTCAGCCATCTTTTGGCGGTTCGCCGGAAACTCCATGAACGCCTCTCGAAGCGGAACCGGTTGGATTGGGCGCGCGAGGAGTTTGCTCGCTTCGAGGAGATGTCGCTTTACCGCCGTGCGGAGGAGGATAAACTGCTGCGCGTCAAAGGCTCGGGCGCGCTGAAGGGCCGGTCACTCGCCATCGTTCACGAGCTGCTCACCTGGCGCGAGGAGTTGGCGAAACAGCGAAACCGCCCGGTTCGCGTCGCGCTTCGGGATCACCTGCTCGTCGAGATTGCAAAGTTCGAACTCTGCTCGTTCAAAGCGGTTCGTGCCCTTCGCGGCCTGAATCTAAGCGACAGAGACATTCGAGGGCTCTGTCGAGTGGTGGAAAAGGCGGTCAATCTACCCAGCGAGCAGTGGCCCGTCCTGACGCCGCGCACTATTGAGACGCCGAAGGAAGCGGCTTTGATCGCGCTTGTGGGCGCCGTTCTCCGCAGCTATTGCCTGGAGCACGACATCGCTTATGGTCTGATGGCATCCAAAAGGTCCATTCACAAGCTGGTCCGTTATTGTACGAAAGGCCGTCCGGCCCGCCGCGGCGATGTCGAGCTGCTTACGGGTTGGCGCGGACGGACCGTGGGGGCAATGCTTGAGGGCATACTGGCGGGGCAACGGAGTATCCAGGTCGAGTCTTTCGATGGCGAGCGGTTCGTTCGCGTGACACCTGTTGAATAGCGAATTGCGAATTGCAGCAGGTGGCGGCCCCTTTTTTTCGCTATTCGCTTACCGCGCGAATGATTATTAGACGCTCATGTGGGGCGCGGCAGGCATCAAGAGCCGCTTTCAACTCCGGGGACTCGACGCTCCACTGCCTGCACACTAGTACCGCGTTTCACAAGTCCTACGACTATGGTGAGCCGCAAGCTTCAGCTTGCGCGGAGTTCCGCGCGGGCTAAAGTCCGCGGCTCGCTTCAGCGCCGGTTGCGCGCATATAGTCGTGGAACTTATGTTTAACTGAACTCCAGAACTGCCGGTTGCAGAGTCAGCCAGACCCTTAGAGCCTATCCCGGTAGGTCTGATTTTGGGTGCCACTGGCGGCTTGTCCGCCAGTGCACGGGCAGGCAAGCTGCCCGTAGCACCCTAATGAGATAGGCTCTTATGTGTCCGCCGTGGGGGGCAGCAGGTCCCGATCCGGGTAGTGCTTCTTAAGCGCCAGTCGCCGCGCGGCCCGGTAGTAGGGGGCCATGTTGCTCCAGGCGAAGTACTCGGCGTGGCTTTCGACGCGGTTGCGGAGCTGGATCCGCTCGCGGAGCGACATCCGCGTCAGCGTGTGGAGCCAGCCCGCGACCTGGTACACGACGTTCTCAAACCTGACGCGCCGCCGGCGAGCGACGTACAGACCGTTCGCGTCGTGATCGGGGAAGTGGTCCATCAGATAGGCTCCGAAGCCGCTCAGGTCACTGGTGATGGCCGGGATGCCGCGCACGATGCACTCCATCGGGGTGTAGCCCCAGGGTTCATAGTACGAAGGGAACACACCGAGATTGCACCCACGCACGAACTGATCGTATTCCAGGCCCAGCACAGGGCTGGTCGACGTGATGAACTTGGGATGAAAGACGACCTTCACCGGATCGTCCGCCGCGTTGAGCAAACCGCGCCGGCGCAGATGACACAGAACGAGGTCGTGTACGTCGTCTTTCAGGTCGTGGGTGACGATTGTGGGCTGAGACTCCTGGCGCCACGCATGGATCATCCGCTGGAGCCGCACGCGGGCATCCTCCTCCAGCAGATCATCGGTCGTGGGAAGCCGCCCGGCGGTGACGGTCCTGAACAGCCGGCGACCCATCGTCTCCTGAATCGATTCGCAGGTATCGCGCAGCTCGCTGAACATCGCCTGCCGGTTGAGCGTGTCGACATTCAAAGCGTGATGAGGTGCTTGGGTGACAATGAAGGCTACGACGGTGACGCCTGCCTGCTCCGCCTTGAGCCGGCGGTTCAGCTCGCGCAGGGCCTCGATGAACACATCAATACCCTTGTTGCGGTACTCGTATCGCCCTGCGGTGAATACGTAAAGCGTGCGGTCGAGATCGAAGGTATAACTGGGAAAGAAATGCCCCATAACGAACTCGTGGATTTGCTCCTTGCACTGCTGATGGAGGTTTTGAAACTCGTGCGGTGCGGCGGAGCGCTCCACGTTCAGCCCGTTGGGCAGCAGAGTGTCAGGCCGTCGGCCAAGAAACTGCTCGGCCTCCTGCGCGGTGATTTCCGAGACCGTTGTGAACACGTCGGACGCGTGGGCCGCGGCACGCTCGATCTGAAACCGGTGTCCGCGCCCGTGCTCAACAGCGACTGCCTCACCATCGATTGCCGACAGATTGGCGTAGAGATCCTTATTGGCAGCGCTGAGGCTCCGGCCGACCAGCGTGGCGTGTGTCGTAAAGACGGTTGGGATCGGAACGTTCCGGTGTTTCAGCAGGGGTAGCGCGACCGCGCCCTGCCATTCGTGGAACTGCGCGAGCATGGCCCGCCCGCCGAGCCGGGCATGCACGGCCGCAAGCAGATCGGCTGTCGCATACCCGAAAGCGATGATCTCGTCCGTTTCCGGGTCGTCGCTCGGCGTTCCAATTTCGAGGTCACGCCACAGGAAGTACTTCATCTGAGGCAGATGTTGAATCACCGAGGTGACGTCGATGAGGATGACACGAGGGCGTCCGGTAATCAGCCACCGGCCGGAATGCAAGACAACGCCCTGATTGTGCATCTCGTTGACGGCCTCAGCGAGCACACCCTCGTGTGGTGCTGGCTCAAACTCGATTTTGGCGGCGGCCTCGCGATAGGGACCGATCAAGCAGTAGTCGTCACCGCAGCGTTCCATGGCGGCCGAGCACTTGCTCCGCAGCACGGTATAAATACCACCCGTCTGGGAACACGCCTCCCACGAGATCTCGACAATGAGCGGAGCGTTCGGGTGTTCCTCACTCACTGTCAGGCGTTGTTCAACTGGCCGCTGCCGGTTCGCTGAGGCTCTTGCCCACACGTCATCCTTCATCACGGTGTTCCTACCCGTCGCTGGTAACTAAGCGCACTCCAAGATAGCACTCAGCTCGAAGATGTACAGATCGCCCGGTTTTGATCGGAAGCGGGCCGGTCGGCAGCCGTTCCGTCGCATGGGTTCATCCCCTAGACGTTGGGACCGGCTACACAAGGAGCTTATGAACATCAAAGAGCTTGGCAACCTGGACAGTTTCCCGAGCCTGAACTGGCTGCATTAACAGCGGCCTGCGAATCTGGGGCGGCTCCAGAATGGCGAATTCGTATCAGAGAATAGCGAAAAAAAGAGCCGCTACGTACTGCCATTCGCAATTCGCTATTGCCGTACGCCCGAAGCCGTTGTATACTTTAGCTTGCAGTGACTTTGTCTGATATGGACGGCGCTTTGTGGGCCCTTGGCTGGGGCACGGCACCGGGTGCTTTTGGGAGGTCTTTTCACCGCCGTCAAAACCTTGGGTCGAATCTTTTTGCGGACTTAAGGGGGCTGGGTCAACACGCCGACAAGGAAGTTGTAATGTCTCAGCTTTTACCGGCGATTAAACCTACCTCTACTGACGAAGCCGAACTCGACCTTGCCCGCCAGATCCAATCGACGTTCGTGCCGGGGAAATGCTACGGTTGGCCGGGTGCTCAGGTCGCGGCCAGACGCATCCCCAGCGCCGGTCTGGGTGGTGACTTCCATAATGTGATCCACGGCCCCGAGGAGCAGTACTCGATCGTGGTCGGGACCATTGCGGGACCAGGAGTCTTTGCGGCGTTCGCAAAGGCCGTGCTGTCCGGCGCGGTTCGAGAATTCGGACCGATCAGCGGCTCGCCTCGCGTTCTGATGGAGCATCTGGACCGGATGCTCGGACGCATCAATGCCGACCTGCCCCATCACCGCGTAACATGCTCGGTGTTTCACGGTTTGGTCAATCGCACAGAGGGTACACTTGAATGCCGCAGCGCGGGAGGCTGTGGCGCGTTGGCTTGGACCCATAAGGGCGAGCTGCGCGAGCTTAAAGGTACAGGCCCCGCACTGGGGAGTGCAGCCAGCCACGGCTACGATAGCGAATCACTCGAACTGGCCTCGCTGCGGCGACTGGTTGTTTACACCGCCGGACTGACTGCAACGTCGTCCGCGTCGGGCGAATCCTTTGGGGCGGCTCGGGGGCGGCGACTCCTGGCGGACACGGTGCATTTGCCTGCGGATGAGCAGGTGGACGTGGTGCTGCGAACCCTTCGCGACCACGTCGGTCCAGACAACATTTTCACGGACGACGTCACCGTCTTTGTAACCGAATTTTCGGAAGAGGCGACGGCATCCGGCGCGGACTCGATGAGGACATGGTTTCAAACCTATGAGCAGGCAGGCGGTGCGGTGCCCGACTCCTCAGTCTTCCTGGGTTAACTGATGCGAATTGCCCTTCTCTCTTGGGAATCGAAGCATTCCATCGCCGTGGGCGGGCTGGCCGAGCATGTGACGGAATTGGCGGCTGCGCTGCACCACCGCGGCCACGAGGTTCATATCTTCACCCGGATCGGTCCCGGCCAATCCGGCTACGACTATACCGACGGCGTCCACTACCACCGCTGCCCGTATGAACCCCACCCCGACTTCCTCATCGAAAACGAACGAATGTGCAGCAGCTTCGTCTGGCACCTGGCGGAGACGGAGAGCTATTTGAATGCACCTTTCGACATCGTTCACGGGCACGACTGGCTCTCCGTCCGGGCGATCAAGCAGATCAAGAACGACCACCGTCGACCGGTTGTGATGACGATCCATTCGACGGAATACGGTCGGTGCGGCAACCAGCTCTTCGAGGGGCCGTCGAGGCGAGTCCGCGAGATTGAGTGGGAGGGCGCGTATCTTGCGGAGCGTGTCATCTGCGTCTCGGGGGCTCTGCGAAAGGAAATCCAGGGTCTTTACGACGTCCCCACCGACAAAACGAACGTCATTTACAACGGCGTCGATGTCCGACGATTCGACGCCAGGGTCAGCACCCGCTCGGCCCGCCGCCAATATGCCATCGACGTTGACGACCCCGTTGTATTGTTCGCCGGGCGAATGACCTGGCAAAAGGGCCCCGATCTGCTCGTCGAAGCCCTCCCGGGTCTGCTGGAGCATCACCCGAGGGCCAAATTCGTCTTCGCCGGCGAGGGGGACCTGCGCGACGGATTGGAACGGCGCGCCGCAGTGCTCGGCGTCGCGCCAGCCACACGTTTCGTCGGCCATCGAAGTGGACGGGAACTCGTCAGCCTCTTCAAGAGCGCCGACATCGTCTGCGTGCCCAGTCGAAACGAGCCCTTTGGAATCGTCATTCTCGAAGCATGGAGCGCCCGTAAACCGGTGGTGGCCACCCGGAATGGCGGTCCTGCAGAGTTCGTCAAGCACGAGGACACCGGGCTGACCGTCTCCGATGACCGCGACTCAATCGGTTGGGGGGTCGGCGCCGTCCTGGCAAACAAGGCGAAAGCCCGGCGCATGGGGTGCAACGGTCGCCGGGAGGCGGAATTACGGTTTTCTTGGGACATAGTTGCCACCGCGACGGAACGAGTGTATCAATCCGTCTTGGACGGCAGATCCAATCTGCGATGGCAATCGAACGCTCGAAGGGAGGAGGTATCCGGGATGGCCCGACAACGGACTGGCAAGGTGGAGGGAAGCGCCGCGAAGGCCCGACAGCCAAAGAGTAAAACAACCAAGGCAACAACGAGGACAACCACCACGGCCACGACCAAGGCGACCACTAAGTCGGCCAGCAAGACCGCTAAGTCTACGCGGGCAACCGCCCAATCGACTAAAATGATTCACAAGTCGATGCCGGTTGCTGAAGTGACCGCCGGGCTCAAGCCCACTTTCAACGAGATCCGGGACCGTGCTTACCAGATTTATCTGGTTCGCGGGGCCGTGCCCGGCTATTCCGAGGGGGACTGGCTCCAGGCCGAACGCGAATTACGGGAACTTAAGGCAGCCCAAGCCGCCTCCGGCAAACGCCGACGCTAATCGCCCTGACGCTGAGGCGACACTCCGTTCTTGAAAATACGCCTCGCGCCGAGTCCAACCCGAGGGTGGCTTTGTGCCTGAACAGGAAAACGAGTCAGGTTGATTATTGACGAGAAGGGATCGAGGATCCTACCGTTCATTGCGAGCGTCCAGATGAGTGCGTCACGTCCTCAGTAGTTGCGGTGGGCCAAGCCTGACCTGCGATTTGGGCGATGTCCCTGGTTCACACCACCACCGACGCAGCGTGCTTCTTCTTGGCGCGCTTTCGGCGAGGCGTGCTGCTTGACGAAACCTTCTTGCTTGATTTCTCGGTGGCAAGCGGTCGATATATCGGCATAGTAAGCGGCGGAAGCCCCATTCGCACCGTTGTAGCTTGCACGAACTCTCGCCAATAAGGCCAAGCGTTGTAAAGGCCGTTCACCTCGCCAAAAGCATCGAGGTTGGCTTTTCGAAGTCCTTCAAACGACGGCACCCGGTAATGCAGCAGAAACATAGCCTCGATGCGCAGCAACTCATCGTCGCTGGCGTCATCGTATCGCGCGACGAGGATGAAACGGGGTCGAACCTGAATGACACCCTGCTTCTTATCCACCTCGGTCTGCACATTTACAGTGAGTGCGAGGTTCGCGGGAAGTTCTCCTCGAAGCTGCTTTCGCTTGGCGACGGTTTCCAAGAGCACGATGTCGTCCATCTCAACCCGTTGGGAAACAGGTGTGGCGAGATCGATCTTGGAAGTAGCCTTCTTGGGCGATGTCTTGGTCGTTTTCTTCATCATTAGCTTGCCAACTTTTCCAAAATCGCGTCGCGCGCCCCGATAGAAACCACGCTGCCGCGCCAAGGCACCGCTTGCTTCCAAGCCGCTTTCACATCCAAAGAGAGCATCGGAGTAGTGTTGACCGTTGCACTCAGCGGGCCCTCTTGGAAACGAACGGCACGATCCAACGCGGTGAACACGTCCGAGATCGTCCGAACGGTCATGTTAGTACGTCCATCGAGCAACTGGGTAA
>JBARRC010000044.1:0-1706 GCA_049644045.1 Phycisphaerae bacterium | reverse complement strand
TAGGTGCAGTGCAGCTCGATCACCTCGCCGGTTTGTTCATCCTTAACCACCCCGACACAGGTGATGTAATACGCGTATCGCAGCCGCACCTCACGACCGGGAGCCAGACGGAAGAACTTCTTGGGCGGGTCCTCCCGAAAATCCTCTCGTTCGAGGTACAGCACACGTGAAAAAGGGACTTTCCGCGTTCCCATGCTGGGATCCTCAGGATTGTTCACGGCCTCCATTTCTTCCACCTGGCCTTCCGGATAGTTATCGATGACCACCCGAAGCGGACGCAACACACCCATGACACGCGGCGCATGCTTGTTCAAGTCCTCGCGGACGCAATGTTCGAGGAGTGCGATATCGATGACACTATTGAACTTGGCGACTCCGACGCGCCGGCAAAAGTTTCGGATGGATTCCGGGGTGTAGCCGCGCCGCCGCATGCCGGATAGGGTAGGCATTCTCGAATCTTCACAGCCGCTGACGCGCCCTTCTTCCACTAATTCCATGAGTCTTCGCTTGCTCATCACGGTGTAGGTAAGGTCAAGGCGAGCGAACTCGATTTGCTGCGGATGATAGATGTTCAGTTCGTCAAGAAACCAGTCATACAACGGGCGATGATCTTCAAATTCCAGCGTGCAAATTGAATGGGTGATCCCTTCGATGGAATCCTCAAGACCATGGGCCCAGTCGTACATCGGGTAGATGCACCACTTGTCGCCCGTGCGGTGATGCGCAGCCCGAAGAATACGATACATGACCGGGTCCCGCATGTTCATATTTGCAGACGCCATGTCGATCTTCGCTCGAAGCGTGCGGGAGCCGTCCGGGAATTCGCCGGCCCGCATGCGCGTAAACAAGTCCAGGTTCTCTTCGACGCTGCGGCTGCGATACGGACTGTCCCTGCCCGGCTTCGTCAAGGTGCCGCGATGTTCTTTCGTTTCCTCCGGGCTCAAATCGCAGACATACGCTTTGCCGGCCTTGATGAGCTGCACGGCGTACTGATACATCTGCTCGAAGTAATCCGACCCGAAGAACAGCCGATCCCCCCAATCGAACCCGAGCCATCGGACATCCTCTTTGATCGACTCGACGTATTCGGCTTCCTCCTTGATTGGGTTCGTATCGTCAAAGCGAAGATTGCACAGACCGTTGTATTTCTCGGCCAGGCCGAAGTTCAGGCAGATCGACTTCGCGTGTCCAATGTGCAGATAGCCGTTCGGCTCGGGCGGGAATCGAGTATGAACGCGGCCGTCCCACTTGTCCATCCGCAGGTCGTCCTCGACGATTTCCTGAACAAAGTTAAGAGACGGCTTAGCATCGCTTGTGCTCATGTTCGAAGCTTCCTTGTTGTTTGCCAATGATAGGCCGGGCTTTGCCCGACAATCAGACCAGGGCTAAGGTTATCAAATTGACTCAAGGCGTTCAATCAAGACCGAACCAGGGAACGCTGGGAGGGTCCGTGACACTTCCGGCGGCTTCAGCGCCGTACGCTGATACAGCCTGAAGGGCTGACCTGCAGTAGCCGTGGGCAAGTCCCGCCGAGGCGGGACGCCGCCCACGGTAACCCCAACACCCGTTCCATTCGACCCTGCAGGGGTCGCATAAACGTCCCGTTGCACACGCCGCAGAGAGTATACGACCCTTTCAGGGTCTGGCGGTTCGGTGGCGACGCCATCCGGGGGCGGCGCTACGCTTGCCCCCGGCTATTACAGAGC
>JBARRC010000043.1:0-3705 GCA_049644045.1 Phycisphaerae bacterium | reverse complement strand
CGTGGAGGAAGGGGAACTCGTCGTGGGTTTGATACCCGTAGGCGCCCGCGTAGCCGTAGCGGTCACCGGGGCCGCTCATCGCGCCGCTGATGCGCTCGCCGAAGGCGGTGTATGTGGCAGGCAGGATGCCTACGCCACTGGAGTCAGTCATCAACCGCGTTGTGCCGATCTGGTTCGTGTGGTAGTAGCTCGTTACCGCATCTCCTCGTCAAGGAAACGAGTTGCGTCCCCGTTTCCCTTTTTCGTCCTTTTGATTGGCCGTGCAATACGCCCACCAGCGTCTCGGTATAGTTCGAACTCCTCACGTGTTGTACCGACTTCCTCAAAACTGAACTCACGTCCACATTCGGGACAAATTTGCTCACGGCATCCACGCAAACAGTACCCACATTGCGGGCAAATCATCCAGGTCTGGACAATGACGGGGCCACGAACCCAACGGCACAAGCCCCATGCGCACAAGCTACCCAAGAAACAGATGGCCAGCAAGTTAGCAGTGTCGACGAACAGCGGGATCATGCCGGTACGAAAAAGCGGGTCGAATCCCCTTCCATAGTGTTCCCAATATGGCTCCGCGAGCAAATCGAACCCGTAATTCCACAGGGCGGTCCCCAAAGTGTATAGCGCTGCGAAACCCAGGACGCGCCAGCGACGCAGCCGGCTGTATAGCACTGGAACGGGTGCAGCAACAATGCCCAAAGTCGCTGCCAAGTAACCCCATTCCGCCACAGACGTCGGCATGGTGCGTACCGCAAACGCCAGACGCATAACGATGTTGACGCCAAGTGCGCACAGCACAGCACTCAGTGCAAGCCGCCTCCAGCCGAAGACGTGTTTCCGGGGAACGTCGGTCACCCGACGCCCCCCCTTCCTGTTCCTGTTAGTCAAACCACTGCGCTCCCAGGTGGAGGACCAGGGTAGTCACCCAAATTCGGGTTGGGCACGGGTGGCGGGTGCAACCAGTTATGCACCGTAACCTTCATGGCCCAGAATATCATACACGCCTCCCTTGCCAAATCGCCCCAGTCCTTCAGTGTTCCCTTTACCTTGACTCTGACTTTAGCACCCGGTGGACCCACCTCGACCTCGATCCCAACTTCTATATCGCCGGCATTTCCGCGTCCGGGCGGGTACAGTCCCGATGCATCCACCTCAACCGTTGGCGAGGAGCGCATATACGCATATAGGTTCAAGCCACCATCAATCCCGATCGGATCGCGTTGGAGGAAACGGCCTGATCCGGGATCGTAGTAGCGATGGCCGACGTGCAGGAACGGGAAGTCGTCGTGGGTTTGATAACCCCAGGCACCGGCATAGCCGTAACGGTCGCCGGGGCCGCTCATCGCGCCGCTAATGCGCTCGCCGAAGGCTGTGTACGTAGCAGGCAGGATGCCTGCGCCACTGGAGTCAGTCATGAACCGTGTCGTGCTGATCTGGTCCGCGTGGTAGTAGCTCGTGCTCGCGCCCCCGGTATTTGTCCACGGATCGACCCTAGCCATTCCCGGCTCGAACGAGCGCAGGTTGGTGACTGTCTGGCCGTCGATCATGTAGTCGCCGTAGATATCATCACCGTCGTAGTCGGACCAGACGTCGCCACCCGGCACCGGTTCGAGCGTCTCCGGATCGAGCTGGCGGTTCAGATAACGCTGACGAGCACCATCACACCGGAACTGCCGGGCGTAGGTGATATTGTAGTCCTGCCCGTTGCCCCACGTCTCGCCGAGGACGTACGTGACCGTCTGGCCATTTATGTCATACGTAAACCGCGTAAGCGAGGACTGCGGCTCGCCTGGCTCCGGGTTTTCCTTTACCGTGAAGACCTCCGTCACGTTGCCGTCACCATTATAATAGTACCACGTCGTTGACAGCAACGTCTGCGCAAGCATGGCCTCGCTTCGCTTGGCCATGGCACCCGCCGCAGGAACAAAGTTATGTGTCCTTGCTTCCCATTGTGGCGAGGGCGGCTTCGCTCGCGTACTGCGTGATAGTGGCCGCCAGCTTCTTCGATCGTCGATGCGACCAGAGTAAAGTCGATCGAATGCGCACAAGAACTGCACCGCCGTACGCGAACACTTCGACCATCCCGTCTACCCGGCTCCAAGTAGCACGCTCAATTGCTTCGATTGGATAGCACTGTTCCGGTTCGCTCCCCCCGCAGACACGGAGCCACTTCCTTGAGACCAAGACAAATTTCTTGGGCTCGAGGAGACGCCATCCGAAACCCACCACGCCGATCGCCCCTACTACCACCCACGGAGAAGGCACGCTATACCAGGCCGGCTGCATTATAATTCCAGCGAGGAACATCATCCCGCTTGCAATGCATAGGACTTTCCACGACCGTCGCATCTGGGAGAACAGGACTGCGTTACGTTCGTACAGAAAGCCGCATTCCGGGCACGTATGGTGGTCCGGAAGCCCGACAAGTGAATATCCGCACAAAGGGCAGCGGGCAAGGCCGACTGTACTATCCGACCGTCCCTCCGAGCCAGAGACCCCTGCGGACATCGTCATATCGTCCTCTACAAGGGCCAGACCGCATAACCGCCGAAAAGACCACCGAGCACCCAGGCGGCGTAGGCAACTCCCTCGCCTAGGAACCCAGTAGCGCCGAGCCCCACAAAACAACCGAAGGCGTTCGCCAGATGTGCGTCACGATCCTTCTCCATTTCATCGTACGGGTACACGGGCGAGTCAGGATCATCTGGCCAGCCCGGATTAACGGGCACCTTACCCGGTGGCGGGTGCGGGCAGTCCGGTGGTAGCCGCCCCCAATGCCAACCCCCTCCGTCGTGTAGCCCGCTCGGGTCCACCCGGTTCACCGGTCTACTCCCGACATATTCGTGGATATTCAACCCGCCGCGGATGCCGATGGGATCGCGTTGGAGGAAGCGGCCGGTTGAGGGGTCGTAGTAGCGGTGGCCAACGTGGAGGTACGGAAAATCGGCGTGCGTTTGGTAACCCCAAGCACCCGCATAGCCGTAGCGGTGGTTCTCACCGCCGACCTTCTCGCCGAAGGCTGTGTATGTCGCCGGCAGGATGGCTGCGCCACTGGAGTCAGTCGTCAACCGCGTTGTCCCGATCTGGTTCGTGTGGTAGTAGCTCGTGTTCGCGCCGCCGGTATTCGTCCACGGATCGACCTTGGCGATTCCCGGCTCGAACGAGCGAAGGTTCGTAACTATCTGGCCGTCGATCATGTAGTCGCCGTAGATCTCATCGCCGTCGTAGTCGGACCAGACGTCGCCACCCGGCACCGGTTCGAGCGTCTCCGGATCGAGCTCCCGGTTCAAATAGCGCTGGCGGGCTCCATCACACCGGAACTCCCGGGCGTAGGTGGTATTGTAATCCTGCCCGTTGCCCCACGTCTCGCCGACGACGTACGTGACCGCCTGGCCATTTATGGCATACTCGAGCCGCGTAAGCGAGGACTGTGGCTCGCCCGGCTCCGGGTTTTCCTTTACTGTGAAGACCTCCGTCACGTTGCCGTCACTATTATAGTAGTACCACGTCGTCGACAGCAACGTCTGCGTACGCATGGCCGCGCTTCGCTTGGCCATGGCATCTTTCGGGGCGTCTTTCATCGGTCCCCACGGCCCAGCAAAGCTGACCCGTGCCACCCTGTCCGCTCCCTTACGGTCGCGGTTCTGCTTCGGGTTCGGTTTGTCCGCGCGGGCTGAAGCCCGCGGCTCGCGGCCACCGGAAACG
>JBARRC010000042.1:0-6253 GCA_049644045.1 Phycisphaerae bacterium | reverse complement strand
CTGGTCCGCCGGACGGATCATCTTCCTACCCATGGATGCCGCGCGGGTGTTGGTGCTCGCCGCGGATGACGGAAGCCTTCTGCGGTCGATCCCCGTCGAGAAGCTTGGCGATATTGGAAGCTTGCTTGGCGTTCAGGGCGACGTACTGTGCGGCGTGGGGCAAGAAGTGGCCTGCTATGATCTGTCAGCAGATCGCCTGCACTGGTCGACCCCCCTGCCGGAAGGAGCAGACCTGTATGGGCGCGCCGTCTGGGTCGACGACCGCCTCCTCGTTCCGACGCGCCACGGGCTGAGCACGTTCCGCGTCACCGACGGGCAGCGAAGTGACGTTCGTTGGGACGCAGAGGGTGAAGGGGGCAACCTCCTCGCCATGCCGGACCAGTTGCTCGTTGCGGGTCGCCGCCGCCTTTCCGTGTACGTGCGCAGAACGGAGATCTGGAAAGCGCTGCAAGAGCGGATCGCGGCCGCGCCGTCCGACCCGTTGCCGGCGTTGGAACTGGCGGAGGTCGCCTTGAGCAGTGGAGAATATGACAAAGCCGTAGCGGCGCTCGACGAGGCCGTCAGGCGCGCGAGTCATTTTCCCGAGCCCTTGGAGCCGGTCCTGGCGCGACGACTATTCGAAGATGCGTTGTTGTTCGCGGAACGCCTGTCGGCGCACACGAGGCTTGACGCGGGTGCCGAGAAAGGATTCTCGGCACAGCGTGCGGAGCTTCTTGACAAGCTGTTCACCTATGCATCGCAGTACCCACCGGATGCTTCGGCGCACCTGACTTATCGCTTCCGGTTCGCGGAGTTGTTCGCGAAGCATGAACAACCCGATCGAGCGATGCGCCTCTACCAGCAGATTCTACGCGATCGGTCGCTGCGTGAGCTCCCGGTCGATCCGTCCGTCGCCAACCCGGACTTGGCCGGTGCGCAAGCCCGGGTGCGGATCGCAGCGCTGATCGAGCAGTACGGTCGCTCGATCTACGCGCCGTACGAAGCGGAGGCGAGGCGCTGGCTCGATAGCGGCCGGGCGGCCGATGACGAAGCGACGCTCGAGCGCCTGGTGGCCAGCTTTCCCAATAGCGAGGCGGCGCCGCTCGCGTTGATCGCGCACGGTGAGCTGCTCGCCCACGACAGGCGGGCGGAAGAAGCGGCCAAACGGTTCGCCAGGGCCTACCATCGCTATCCGAAGCAGGTGGATCGTTCCGCGCTGCTCAGAAAGATCGCCGACGCGTACGAGGCCGCCGGGAAAGCGGAGCACGCCTTTTGCTGGCTGACCAAGGCGGCGCGCGAGCATCCGAGCGTTCGCATCGAGGATCATGGCCGATTGGTCAGCTTCCTTGAATATCGCGAGCGGCTCGCCCATCTGCGCGACCGGGTGGAACCATCTCGCCCCCATATCGTGCTGCCCCTGAATGAGCCGTTCGTTCATCATTTCGAGGGGAACGTTTCGCTGCTTGTTCCCTGGTTCGGCGATGAACCGACCTCCCGCTGGTTGCGGTATTTCACACGCACACAAGAGGGCATTCGCGCATTCGACACGCGGACAGGCAGGGAGCTGTGGCCCAAACCGGCACCGGTGCGGAGCAATGCGGAGCTGCTCATTGCAACGTCGGACGTGGTTGTTTTCGCAACGCTCTATGAGGTGTTCGCACTGGACCTGGTGACAGGGTCGCGACGCTGGTCTTACGGCGAACCCCCGCGGCAACTGGACCAGGCAGATGGTGATTGGGAAGACCAGGACACCTTCCGGGCACACTCGGTCCAAGACGATCGCCTGGTGAGTGTGCGCGACAACGGGCCCATCAGTTGCACCGCGATCGATACGGGCAAGCTGATCTGGTCCGAGACGCACCGGCCCGAGCCGGGCGGGCGGGTGCGCCTCGCCGATCCCTGGGTCGTTTACCCTGTGACCCAGGATGAGCGGGCGATCATCTGCCTCGTCGATGCCGCCACCGGCGCCTGGTCCGACGCGATCATCACCGATGAGCCCCATACGGTCAAGGACACCTTCGTGACACTCGATGGCCAGATCGTGGTCGCCACGGCGCAGTCCCTCACGTCCTATGACCCGGAAACCCGAAAGAGGCGTTGGCGGGTACCGCTGAGCGGGCGCCTGCGTCGTGGATCGCTGCGGCTGGACCTGGACGCCGTCTATCTCTCCGAGAACGGTCGCCATCTCGTGAAGATCGGTCTCGAAGACGGTCGTCGGCTTTGGGAATCCGAGAGGCTCGTACCCCGCGGCGATGATGATCTGACCGTCGACCTGCAAGGGGGAAGCGTGATCGTAAGCTCGGCTTCCTCGGTCAGCGCCGTGGATGCCGTCACGGGTTTGACACTGTGGCGCGGAACCGCGCCTCAGCACCCTCGTTTCGTGTCGCGCCTGCTCACCCGATCCTACGTCGTCGCGGTCGATGTTTCAGACGGGCTCCTCGAAGCGGACGGCGTCGCGTATTTTTACGACCACCGCAACGCCAGCGGTGTCATCGCCCGCGAGGGCGGCGCCCTGACGCTCGGATCACTGAGCGACGTGCGTGCGGTTCTGGCAACCGACGGCGCGCTATTGATTCAAACCGGCTCGACGATCAAGGGGTGGAGACACGAATAAAACGTCGAAACGTCCAAAGGCCGAAACCCGAGACTTTGAAATGTGAAGTACACGGCGTCCCGTCGTTCAAGCCTCCCAAGGAGGCGATGGAATGGAGCCCAGGGCGACGTGAAGGGGTCCGTGACAGAATCGGCGGGTGGGGTCGCAGGCTGAAGGCCTGCCCTGTCATAGCCGTGGGCAAGCGCAGCGCCGCCCCCGGATGACGCCGCCACCGAACCGCCCGACCCTGAAAGGGTCGTCTATTCTCTGCGGCGTGTGCGACGGGACGTTTATGCGACCCCTACAGGGTCGAATGGAACGGGTGTTGTGGTTACCGTGGGCGGCGTCCCGCTCGGCGGGACTTGCCCACGGCTACTGTAGGTCAGCCTTTCAGGCTGCATCAGGGCACGGCGATGAAGCCGCCGATTCTGTCACGGACCTTACGCGAATGGAGCCCTTGGGACCGGCTGGTCGACGGGTCCCGTATCTGGTACGCTTTCGGGCCTGGTTCGCGGCTTGGAGAGTCTACCCTTTCCAGGCCCCGACCGACAGGCGAGGCGTCGGTGCGGGCGCTGCCGATTCCACAGACCACTTGACGCAGGGAGATTGCAGCCGTGGCTAACACGACGCAAGGCACCATTCTCGGACACCCCAAGGGTCTTTACGTACTGTTCTTCACCGAGTTGTGGGAGCGGTTCAGCTTCTACGGCATGAAGACCCTGCTGGTGCTCTACATGATAAACCACTTCTTCTGGAGCCAGGAGGACGCCTCGAGTCTGCTCGGCACCTACGCGGGTTTGGCGTACGGCCTGCCCGTCGTGGGCGGTTTCATCGCCGATCGATACCTCGGCGCCAAGCGGGCCATCATTCTGGGTGCGCTGCTGCTTTCGGCTGGACATATCTGCATGGCCTTTGAGCCCCTGCCCTTCTTCTACACGGCGCTGGGACTCATTATCGCAGGCGTTGCTCTGCTCAAGCCCAACATCTCGACCCAGGTAGGTAGCCTGTACAAGCCGGACGATCCCCGCCGAGACGGAGCCTTCACCATCTTCTACATGGGGATCAACCTCGGCGCCCTCGCCGGCCCGCTGCTTTGCGACTGGTTGCGAGTCAACTACGGCTATCACTACGGGTTTGGCGCAGCGGGTGTGGGAATGATCCTCGGTCTGATCGTGTATGTGATCTGGCAACGGACCCTTGTGGAATTCAAGCAAGACGTTCCTACGGAAGAAAGCGGCGAGGATGGCGCGCCCGCGACGCAATCGCAGCCCGAACACCCGCCGCATGTCGTGCGCGATCGGGTGATCGTTCTTCTGGTGGTCTTTGCGTTTGTGATCCTCTTTTGGACAGCGTTCGAGCAGAGCCCCAACGCGATGCTGGTTTGGGCCGACAAGCACACGAACCTGCGTCTCGCCTCGACCGAACCGCCTCCCATCACGCTGGACGAAGCAGCGACTGAGACGACCGAGCAGGGCGCGGGCTGGGGAGCGGCCATTGCCGACTGGTGGCGCGACCCCAAGATGACCTCCGGACAGACCCAGTCGTTCAATCCGTTCTTCATCATCACACTGGCCCCGCTCTTCGCCTTCCTGTGGATATGGCTGGACCGGCGCAAGTTACAGCCATCGACACCGACGAAGATGGTCTTGGGACTTGCCCTGGTTGCGGTGACCTTTGGAGTCATGTGGCCTGCCGCTCTTCTGGAGAACGGTTCGAGCAGCGCGCCACTTGCCGAGTTACCCACCGGTCTCGCCGTCGACGAAGAAGGCTTCGTCTACAGCCAGGAGGAAGACGGCGACGCCGAGCAGCGCACGTACTACGGCGCACACCGCCTACGCTACGACGCTGCCGCGCAGACGCTGCACCTCAACGGCGTCCTGACGGACCTTGACCGTTTTCGGCTGTTGGCCCTAACGGCTCCCAAGGACTTGGTCGCGGAGGTGGAGCGGTTTGCCGCGCAGACCGGCGAAAGGCCTTCCGAGACCCAGTCAGCACACATAGAGCATGCTCCCGACGGACTCGGACCGGTCGAGATCAGAGGTGGCGAGGGAAGGAACCGCAAAACCGTGCTGACTTGGGACCCCGAAACCAAGGTTCTTACCACCTTGGAGGAGATCAACGTACGGGCTCGCACTGAGTTTCTCGCGGCTGCCGCCGAGCCCAACTTCAAGCAGGCTGTTGATAAGGTCTACCTCGACTCATCCCAGTTCCGGGTAAGCGTCTGGTGGTTGATCGCGTTCTATCTTGTGCTAACCATGGGGGAGCTGTGCCTCTCGCCGGTCGGGCTGTCACTCGTGACCAAGCTGGCCCCGGCCAAACACGTGGGCTTGTGCATGGGCGGCTGGTTTTTGGCCACCGCAATTGCCGAGAAACTGGCCCAGGTCTTTGGGGCTTACTGGGGCAAGATGCCTCCGGCTGAATACTTTTTGATATTCGTGATCATGTGCGCCGTTGGGGCGTTTCTCATGGCCTTTCTGGTGCGCGGGCTCAAGCGCAAGATGCACGGCGTGCACTGACGCAAGAAACGCCAAGGAGCATCGTGCGAACATGGGGACCGCACAGCAAGAGCCGTTGTTTGAGTGGATCGACGGGTCTGCACGGTTCCGCGGTCTTCCCGTCGAGCAGCGGACGGTTGACATCGCGGAACAGACATTCGAAATCGCCGGGCTGAAAGACGCTGCTGACCTGCTTGATCAACCTGACTTCGCAAAGCGGTTCGTTGAGGAGGATCGCGCGCCGTATGGTGTGGAGCTGTGGCCTGCGGCGGCGATGCTTGCCGAGTACATTCTTCATGGCGAGGAGGGAGAAGGGAGGTCCGCCATCGAGCTTGGCTGCGGATTGGGGCTTGTATCGATGGCTGCCGCAAAAGGGGGGTGGCGGGTGATTGCCACAGACTGTGATCCCATATCCCTTCGTTTTGCCGAGTACAACGCTTCGCTCAATCGGGCTGACATCGCGGCATTTGAACTGCTCGACTGGCACCATCCGCCAGCCGGCCGGCGGTTCGAGCGGGTCTTCGCCGCGGACGTGCTGTATCAGCTTGTGGATCACGCGCCGATCGCACAATGTGTCGATCAATTGCTGGCCGGCGACGGTGTGGCGCTGCTGGCGGATCCGAATCGCGGCGTGGCGGATCGATTTGTCTCGACGGCCGAAGATTACGCGCTCGACGTGAATGTGATTCCGGCGGCGGCAACGAATCTCACGGGCCGCAACGTCGACGGGCGCATTTTCCTGGTGCGCCACCGCGGCGCCGAGTAACGATGGGCCTTGCATGGCAATCGAACGTTGCGCCGGGGATAGACTCTTACGGTCATGCAGGCTGCCCGGCTTCGCCCCCCAGCCATCCAGAGATGGGCTCAGGGGCAGGCCGCAGGGGGGAGGCCCGGAACGAAGATAATGTGGAGGAGTGGCCGAGCGGCTGAAGGCGACGGTCTTGAAAACCGTTAGGCGCGAAAGCGTCTCGGGGGTTCGAATCCCTCCTCCTCCGGTTTTCCCCGGCATTTTCGCGGTTTTCACGCATTGGGACGCAGCTCGTTTCCGCTGACGAACAAAGAAACGAGCTGCGTCCCAATCCTGTTCGGCACGCTACTTGCGTAGAGTTGGGCTGCGGCAACGCGGGTTCGAATCAGCGCTGGGGTGGCGATGGACCGGGAACGATTCGGGTAACCGTTCGTAGCT
>JBARRC010000041.1:0-3894 GCA_049644045.1 Phycisphaerae bacterium | reverse complement strand
CCGCCTGATGCAGCAGCGCTGCCACGGTGTTGACGCTGACCGGATGATGGCCGCGAGTCAACTCGTCCGCCAAACGGCGTGTACTCTTGCAAGTCCAACGCAACGGGGATTCCGGGTCGCCGCGAGTTGCGGGTTCGATCAGAGCTTCCAAGGCAGCCATCAAACCGAGATCCGTTGCGGTCAAGGGCCTCCGTCCGCCGCCCGGTCGCCGCACTCGGGCAGCTTCGGCTGCTCGCTGTCGGGCGGGTAGATCCAACTCCCGCAGGCCAGCGGTAATTGTGGTGCGAGACAAACCAGTGGCATTCGCTACAGTAGTGATGCCTCCCCAGCCCAGCTCCTGTGCCTCCACCGCCGCCCACTGTCGACGCCCCCGTTCGTCCATCTCCACGCGGAGAGCGCGATACTTTCGTCGAATGCGTTTGATCGTTTGTGCATCTTGCATCCAATCAACATCATCGACGCTCCGGCAGAGAGTTCAACAGGAAATCGTTCAGGTTATTGTTGAGCACGCCCTAAGGAATGTCGTCAATCCCCCCGTTCCGCTTACTGTGGTTTCGTGGACTGGATCAATGTAGGCCGGGTGATACCGCAGTTCAAGCGCGTTCAAGTCAGGTGCTACCAGCGCCGTCCCTCCACCAGCATAAACGTCGTCACATCCCCAAACCTTGGTTGCGAACGTGGCCTCAATGGACAGGTCGTCATCGCTTAGGATCGCCGTTCCTTCTTCTATACCTTCCAGGCAAGCCAAACCACTCTGCCCGCCTCCGCAGTCGGGAAGGTTGATAAGAACCCAATCGTCCCCTGCTTCAAAGTTACCATATGCTACCACACGGGCTACAAGAACGAGAGTCTCATTGCTATCTTGCAACTCTACGTACCCACTTGTGAACTGCTCATCGTTCGTTTGAAATGGGTTGTACCATGGATCGTCAACATCGAATCGCACTTGGGTTGCGACGTCGCCCTCCTCGGGATCGTTCCAATCCATCGTGAACGTATTTTGCGCGAACGTCGGGCGCACCATGCTATCGGTTTCGACGTGCAGTTTGCGCCAGACGGTAAGCATTTCGCTCCAGACGAGCGGGACGGAGTAGCCGGAAAAGCTTGCGCCGCCCGCATGCGGCGCGTCGGCGGTGGCCTGGTCGGCCTGATAGATAGCATCCTGCAACACGGAGGCCCCGGCCCGATAATTGTTCCCGGGCTGTAGCGACACTGTATGCGTTATCGACGCTTTGCCAGACGCGTTGGTCGTCGCGCTCCGCACCGAAAACGTCGGCTCACCCCCGCGATTGTCCGGTCCACTCGTGTCATCATCAATCAATTGTACGTCGGGCATGGTCGCGTTGTTTTGATCGAACGGATCGTCCACGCCCGCCAGACGGGGTTCACACGCCTACGGCTCGTGGCGATCTGAGCTCGGGCGGGGCGGACTCGCCTTACGTAATTCACGGAGTTCGTATTCCGCTTTTGACCGAAGATCAACAGCGTACGGAGAGTTCTTGACCTTCTCCAGCAAAGCGATTGCGTGGCGCCGTGTTGTTTCCGCTTCCGGACTTCTGCCATGCGGGCCAGCGCGAGATTCTTCCAGCTCAATCATCGCGAGATGGTACGCCGCGCCCGCTTCAAGGAGTGATTTGATCTCTCCTTTGCAGTAAGGTTCAAAATACTTCTTCACTTTGCGACGTTCCACCAAATACCTTTCGCGGTCAGGCCCAGGTTTAGGACGCTCCTTATAGAACTTGTAGATGCCCAAAGGGATGGACAGATAGCGGGTATAGGCGGTGTCAGGATGTTCTTCGAGCATCTGCTCCACCCGAGGCGAGACTGCCTTGCCCCGATTGTAATCGGTTGGGTCCAGAACAAACAACGCGAACACCACGCCTAAATCTTCCATCTGTGCGACGATTCTCTGTTCTTCTCTGGTTGGCTGCTCAACAATCACGTCGACTCTCGCTTCGGGGTGGAACTCAACGTGATAAAGGCCGGGGCTATTGAAGAGATAATCCTCATCTTCAGCATTCCAATACATGATGGCGACCACTTGAAAAGACTTGATGTCATCGTCAATGGTCTTGACCGATGATTTGTTCAGGAGAAAGAAGGCCACAGCGTTCACGCCGGTCATCCGCGCCCCGTAACTCCTATCGTTAACCAGAACGTGACGGGCAAGTTCAGGCGGGGGTTCTCGCATCGTCTCTTGATCGCGCGATGAGCCCGCAGTTACGTCCAAGATCACGAACACCGGTTCGCACGGCTTGATACGGACTGTCGTTTCGGATGCCACGCTCACAGATAGGATCGGCGAGTCCCCGAACGCCATCGGGGGTATCATGGAACTGACAATCGCAATCCATAGAATGTGTCCACTCTTTACCATTTTTCTGCCTCTCTAAATCGTTTGAGCGTTGGGGCTGTAAAACTGTCAATATCCTCAGTCAGCGAATCACCGGTCATCAGGCCGCCTTCATTATAATGCTCCTCTGGAGTGCCCGTATTTCCGCCCGAATGTCCGATTTCGTGAGCGATTACCTGGCTCTCGTAGTGAGCGTGCTTTGGGAAATCAACGATCACTGCTCGGAAGACAATGCTGTCCCAATCTCCAAAGCTAGCCGTCCAGCCGCCTGTAAGGGTTTCGTTGTATTCTTCGCCCGGCCAGCACGGGCACAAGGGATAGGTGGAATTATCCACCAGTGGATCGGGGTCATTGTCCCTCCACTGGTTCATCCCTTGATCAAACAAGGCGCCCGCTTGGTAACCGGCAACGACGAAGCTCGCCCAGTAATCGTTGGCGGAATCGACGTCTTTCGAATTGTTCCATCCCTCGCCAATCGACATCTCAGTCGAACTAAGGTACAGATCAAAGTCTACCGATCTGTTCGGATTGTGTTGCACGTCGAGGTTCACGATATCGATATAGGCGTCGGCGTAGGCGTTCCTGATGAACGGGGTCATCGTAAAGAATCGGGGCAACAAGCCGCTGTTCGGGTCGTCGTCTTTGACGACGGCTTCCTGATCCGTTACATATGGAATCTCCGGCGGCGTCAGCGCTCGGTTCGCCTCGATGGTGTTATTCGTGGTGTGGTCTATGACACCAAGTGTGAAGCCGGACGCCGGGATGACCGTCCCTCCCTCGTATTGATGAGGGCTATGCCCTGACAAGGCGTCCAACAGATGGAGCGTGCTGCTGTCGGCATTTACGGTCACGTCTGTGATATAAATCTCCTGCCAATCCGGTTCTCTGCTATCCACGGTGGTCGGCTCGGCGTTCATAGAATCGGCCTCGAGGTGCAGTTTTCGCCAGACGGTGAGCATTGGGCTCCAGACGAGCGGGACGGAGTACCCGTACCAGCCTGCGCCGTTCGCATTCAGCGCGTCGGCGGTGGCCTGGTCGGCCTGATAGATAGCATCCTGCAACACGGAGGCCCCGGCCCGATAATTGTTCCCGGGCTGTAGCGACACTGTATGCGTTATCGACGCTTTGCCAGACACGTTGGTCGTCGCGCTCCGCACCGAAAACGTGGGCTCACCCCCGCGATTGTCCGGGCCACTCGTGTCATCATCAATCAATTGTACGTCGGGCATCGTCGAGTTGTTTTGATCGAACGGATCATCCACGTCCCAGACCTTGAAGTAGACCGTCACGCCGGAGATCGGTGGGTCGACCGTGGCCACCAGTTTGACCTACCACCGCGTATCCGGGTATTGGTCGTCCGGCGACAGCTTGCGGGGGAATATGCGTTCCACGCCTATGGACCGGGAGATTCTTTAGCCCTGCGGGCTTCTATCTTCCCACGGGAACGCTGCATTTCGGCCTCCAGCTTGTCGGCAATGGCCACCCCCCCGATGTCCGCACACTGTTCGCGTAAGGCGGTCAGATATTCGGCGGCCTTCTCC
>JBARRC010000040.1:0-1539 GCA_049644045.1 Phycisphaerae bacterium | reverse complement strand
GGGCTTGAGGGGACGGGCGAGCTTGGCGAGTCGGACGGCTGTAGTCTTCCCTCGAAATCCTGGTCCGTAATGTCGGTTGTCACATTGGAGTAGGACATGTCCTCCAGGCCGAAGTCGTAGTCCACGTGCTGTGCCACGACTACGCCGGACCAGTTGAGCGGGATGTGTATTGTGAAGAGTCCGTTGCTATCGGTAACAGCCGTGGTCCCGCCTGAAGTCCCGAAGACCGTTACGCCTGCGATCCCGTTGTCGGCGTCGTCCAGAACCCGACCGGAGATGACAGGCTGGACGGTGACGTGTTCCCCCAGGCGTCCCGTGTGGCTGCTGTAGCAACCTACGGTGATCCCGTTCACCGTCAGCGCCAGCGCGATCGTGTGGACGCCGGCCGTTGTGAACACTTGACTTATAACTCCGTGGGTTTCCACCGATCCCGCCTCTGGAGCGCCGTCAAACGACCACGCCAACTCTCCACTGGGGAACGGTTCGCCGCTGACGGTAGCGGCCGTGCAGGTAACGGTCAAGGGCCTCGCCCCTTCAAGCAGATCGGCCGGGTCGTCGCCCTCCTCCAAGATAACCGTGAACTGGCAATCGGGGATTTCCAGGTCAGAATCATTCACCCCTGCCGGGTCCAGGAACACTGATTCGTCTTCGTTGACGGTCTGATCCTCAGGCTGCCATTCCCCAGGGCCGTCGCCCTCCGTCGCGGTGGTCTCGTAGTCCTCGTAGCCTGCGTCGGTCACCGATGCGGGCAGGGTATCGAGATCGCGATCTGAGTTTACGGCTCTCTCGGTCCCACAGCCCACCAGGGCTATTACCGCAAATGTGAATCCGATAACCGATGCGATCCCTCGCGAATGACATGTACAGAGCGGCATAGTGTTCCCTCCACAGGCGTGATACGGTTTCCCAAGCCTCGGCCGATCTTACCCACGGCACCCAAACTACCCAGTTTTACGTAGAGACCAGTCCTGAAACAACAATTCGATATCTGCGGCTGCTGTGGCTAGTTAAAAGAGAAAAAAAACTCGGAGTGTGCGGTGGGCGATAAATATAACGCGATCTACGCGATGCAAGTGGAGAGACAAATGGCGACGAGTGTCAACGCGTCGGTGCGACCGCGATCATCCCTTGGGAGCGGAATAACCCTGGCTCTTGCGTTATTGGTGGGATCCGGAGCGGGTTATCGGCTGGCCGCCGCTCGGCTTGCCCGCGCGCCGGACGCCATTCCCTTGTCGCGCGGCACGTTACGGAGGTTGCCGTTGCAGTTGGGCGATTGGACAGGGCGAGAGGCGCCTCTTGACGAAGCCATCGTGCAGCGGACGGACACCGACGACCACGTGAACCGGACCTACATGCGGTCTGGGGGTCGGAAGGCCGTTTCGTTATTCATTGGATACGGCGTAAGGATGCGTGATTTGATGCCGCACCGCCCCGAGGTCTGTTATCCGGGCGCGGGTTGGACCCTGGACGAAACACGTCGGATCGAGCTGACCACGGATGACGGGTCCATCCTGCCGTGCCAGATCCACACCTTTTATC
>JBARRC010000039.1:0-3007 GCA_049644045.1 Phycisphaerae bacterium | reverse complement strand
CAGGTGCCGAGAAAGGATTCTCGGCACAGCGTATAACGCTCGGTGGCGACGCAGCCCGGCATGATATTGCTGATTAGACCATGCTCTCGAATGCCACCCACAGGCCCAAACCGATTGCGTACATGCTGACCACAATCGTAACCCATAGGATCAGGGCTGCGGCGGGTAGGTCGCGCAGGTTCCTGCAGCGTGTCGCCTTGTAGACGACCGCGATACTCAGGCACAGGGGGAGCATCAGCAGAAAACGCTGGATGCCTGTCAGTTCGATTGCGGTTGTGAACAGCCCGATCAGTGCACCGGTCATGCGACCCCTCCCGGACGCCGTCGATCGTCGCGTCTCGCGGTCGGCGAGGGTTCGGCGCGGGCGATGGCGTCGAAAATGACCAACAGGTTCAGGAGACCGGCGACGCCGGTGTAATGGATTCCGACATCGGCTGAGACCCAATGAGCCGGAGCATTCGCCGTGCTGTCGCTCGACGGGTTGGAGGCGATGCTACGATGCAGCGCATAGCCGGCCATCGTGTTCCCCGCGGTGCAGAGCTGCGCGACGAACCAGAGCTTCCGCTTGTGCGGATCGATCGTGGAGCGTACCCCGCCGATCGCAACCCCTGTCCAGAAGGTCACGGTGATGGCCACCAGGCACACCAGCCCCCGGCCTCGATGGCCGAGATAGATGTGTCCGAGACCCGGAATCAACCATGCCAAAAGCCCGGCCATCGGCATACGCATCAGGGAGGTCTTGTCGTGGTTGGACAACCTGTGGCTCCGCTCAGAGGTCAGACTACAGGGCACAGGGGCCGTTGGGATCACAACACTGACTGCACGATCCGCCCGCGGACTTCGATGCGTCTTGACGGGCGGCGAATACACTCGGTTTTCGAGTGACTTTGCGGCTCCGACAAGCGGGACACCGCACGGCGTTCTCGGCGGACATCGAGCGCAACAGCTCTTCAAACTCATGGTTGCACGACAGACAGGTGTATTCATAGATTGGCATGATTCACGCTCCTGGGGGACTACGCTCCGAATCTCGAACCTAAAGTATAGGTTCGTTCACGTGTATTCGCAACGGGTGGACCGGACGCCCGATTTTCACCGTCCACTCGACCACCGCGATGGGCCATTTGACATCGCCTAACCGGCCCGGATACTAAAGTCGGTGCCGGTTCTCGGGCAAAGCTTGCGTGACCGACTTTCCAGTAACGTAGGGTGGGTCATCGACCCACCTTTGACCTCGTGGAACCGACTTTCCGGTAACATAGGTGGGCCATCAACCCACGTTGTACCTTCTCAGCTTAGCGTATGGCCACTTTGGACGGCATCATCAACTTCAACAAGCCGGTCGGCATTACATCGGCCAAGGCACTCTATCGTGTACGTTCCATTACCCGTCAACGCAAGAGCGGGCACGCCGGCACGCTCGATCCCGGTGCGTCGGGTGTGCTTGTGCTCTGCCTGGGCAAGGCCACCAAGCTCGTCGAGTCGATCATGGATCAACCGAAGGTGTACCGCGCCTCCGCACGACTCGACGTGACCAGCGAGAGCTACGACAGCGATCGGCCTATGGTTCCCGTGGAGGTAGCGAACCCACCCACGGTCGAAGCGGTGTGGGAAGCGTGCGCGTCGTTTGAAGGCGTCATCGAGCAGGTGCCGCCGCAGATCAGCGCCATCAAGGTCGGCGGCGTGCCTGCGTACAAGCGAACCGCTCGAAGTAAACCGGTTAAGCTCGAACCCCGCCCCGTGAAGGTTTACCGGCTGCACGTGCACGCATACGCCTGGCCTCAGATCGATTTTGAAATGTGCTGCGGCCGTGGCACTTACGTGCGTTCGCTGATCCGGGATCTGGGTGAAAAGCTCGGTACGGGCGGTTGTCTGACGTCTCTGGTCCGCCGGCGCGTGGGACCTTTTGCCGAGTCTGATGCGTGGACGTTCGAGTCACTGAAAGCCGCCGCCGGCCCGGAAGAATACCTCATCGATCTTGACCGGGCTCGCGAGCTGCTTGACCCGAATGCGGAAAAGGTGTCAGGATGATTTTCTTGACACTCGCCTGCGGCTGGACATCACCCTATCGCCCGCGCGGACGTCCTCGAAAGGACATTCAAAAATCATCCTGACACCTTTTCTCGTCCTATAACGGTGACGGGGCGTGGATGTGTGGAGCGAGGCCGGCCGGTCGGCGGTAGGAAATCACGGGTTTTGACGCTACCATGGTAGTTGATGAACCGCAGGCAACTCACTTTAAGAATAATCCTCCTGACCGCCGTCTGTGTACTGGCGTGCCAGAATGTTGCGCAGGCCTACATCGGGCCGGGTGCAGGTTTTGCGGTCGGAACGACGCTGTTTGCGTTTTCCGTGGCGTTCTTCTCCGGACTTGCCGCGATCTTCCTCTGGCCGATCCGTTGGCTGCTCCGCTCCATCCGGGGCCTGCGGGCGCACGCGCGGGCACGTGTCAAGCGATTCGTGGTCCTGGGGCTGGACGGGATGGAGCCTACCCTGGCCGAAAAGTACATGGCCGAGGGGAAGTTGCCCCATCTCAGCAAACTCAAGGAGAAGGGCACCTACGCGCGTCTGGGCACGACGCTGCCGCCTTTGTCGCCTGTGGCATGGTCGACGTTTTTGACCGGGTGCAACCCTGGAAAGCACAACATCTTCGACTTTCTGACGCGGGACAAGCGCAACTATCTGCCGTCATTGTCGTCGGTGAGCATCCGGGGCACCTCACGGACATTGAAGCTCGGGTCATACCGCATTCCTTTAGGTAAACCGGACATCCGGCTGCTTCGACGGGGTAAGCCGTTCTGGAACGTGCTTGGGGACCACGGCATCTTCAGCAACATCATCCGTGTGCCCATCACGTTTCCGCCGGAGCGGTTTCGCGGTGCGCTGTTGTCGGCCATGTGCGTCCCGGATCTTCGCGGGAGTCAGGGGACCTTTTCCTACTACACCACCAGAGCAGAGGGCGAGGACGAGTACATCGGCGGCGAGCGAGCCCGGGTCACTCGTAGCG
>JBARRC010000038.1:0-4125 GCA_049644045.1 Phycisphaerae bacterium | reverse complement strand
GACCACACCGTAGGTCACCGATGTGCGGCCGTCGTCGTTGGCCAGCCCGAACGGGTTGCCGCAAGCAAATGCCCATTGATTGATCTTGACGTCGGCCAAATCTCCAAAGCGAGCCGGTCTCAGGTTGGGAGCGTCCACCTTGAGGATGGCCAGGTCACTGCGGGGATCGGTCTGCACGACGGTAGCATCGTGCTTGATGCCGTTGTGGAGGATCACCGAGATCACGTCCGCATCCGCGATGACATGTCCGTTGGTGGCAATGTGCCCGTCCGCGTCGATGATGAACCCGCTTCCCTGGCTGTGGGGGCGTAGGACCGATCGGGCACCGGACCTGTTGGGATCACTGACATGATACGTCCTGATCGCCACAACAGTGGGGCGCACCTGTTCCGCCAGTTCGACAAAAGCGCTTTGAAGTGCCTTGAGGTCGGCAAGCTCGTACCGGGAGGGCGGCTCCGCATGCGTGGCAAGGGGCCATACGGTACCAAGGGTCAGCGTGAGTAAGCCGGCAACCCGGTGGCGCATGGTTCGAGCTTTCAGTCCACGTTGGTTCATGGTACATCCCCCCCCTTTTCCGTCACAGGCCCTAATACCTGCGCGATGGTCTGGTATATTATAGCCGTGTGACACCGGTGATGCAGGTATAAACCGTGGGAGAAAACCGGACGTTGCACCGCTGGTGCGAGAATCCTTTCTCGCATCCCCACGTGTTTGCCTGAGAACTGAGAACTGAAAACTGAAAACTGAAAACTGAGAACGAGTTGTTTCCATAGCGAGACCCAAGTGAATGACGCCACGCTGCAAAAACTCGAGTTCGATGAGATCCGCGAGACGCTTGCCATCTGTTGTGGAACGGCGTTGGGCAAGCGGTTGGCCCGGTCGATGACGCCGTCCACCAAGACGGGGGTCGTGCGCGAGTGGCTCAATCAGGTCCGCGAGCTCGCCATCGTGGCCGAAGAGTGCTCACTGCCACCGATGGGGGGAATCCACGATATACGTGAGTATGTTCGTGCGTCCGCGTTCCCCGCACCGTTGGAAGCCGACGCGTTGGCTCAGGTAGCCGAGACGCTCGGGGCCACGGCATCGCTGCGGGCGTGGTTTACACGAATCGGTGATGCCGCCCCGTCCCTGCAGGCACTCGGAGAGCAGATCGACGACTTAAGCCCAATTGCCGAGGCGATCAACGAGGCAATCGATCCACGCGGTAAGGTTCGAGACTACGCCAGCCCCAAGCTGGCCTCGATCCGCAGCGCCATCGCGGAAGCCCATCGCCACGTGCGTCGTGTCTTCGACCGTATTCTGCGCCAGTCGAGTTTCACCCGGATGCTGCAATATAGTGGTGCCACGTTCCACAACGATCGCATGGTCCTGCCGCTCAAGGCGGAGCACCGCGGCCGCATCCCCGGCATCATCCACCGCAGCTCCGATACGGGGGCCACCCTGTTCGTCGAGCCGGCTGAGTCCGTCGAGCTGAACAACACCATCGTGCGCCTGCGTGACAGCGAGGGCAAGGAGATCACGCGGATTCTCAGGGAGCTCACCCAACACGTCCAGGTGAATGCTAAGGACATAGTGGTGACACTGAGGGCGATCGCCGTGGTGGACGTGATCTCTGCGAAATGCCGCTACGCCCGGAAGCGGTCCTGCATCTGTCCCGAGATTGACGAGAACGGCGTGATGGATCTGCACGCCGCGCGGCACCCGGTTCTGATCGAGCTTTTTGAGCGAGAGGCCCTGGAGGGTGCGCCGTTTCGTGAGGTGGTGCCGATTGACATCCGCGTCGGTGACGATTTCGACGTCCTCGTCATCACCGGCCCGAACACCGGTGGGAAGACGGTGGCCATCAAGACCGTCGGGCTTATGATGTTGATGACGCAATGTGGCATCCCGATCCCGGCCGGGGAGGGGTCGCGGATGCCGGTGTATCGTCAGGTCTTTATCGACGTCGGCGACGAGCAGAGCTTGCAACAGTCGCTTTCCACGTTCAGTTCGCACCTGGCCGCGCTGTTGAACATCATCCGCCACAGCGGTCCGCGATCTTTAGTGCTTATCGACGAGCTCGGCGCGGGGACCGATCCGGATGAGGGGGCGGCGATCGGCCAATCGATCGTCTCGGAACTGCTGAAGCTCAAGGCGAAGGCCGTCGTGACCACGCATCTCTCGGTGCTCAAGGCCATCGCGTACACCACCGCACGGGTGGACAACGCGGCCGTTGATTTCGACCCGGAATCACTCAAGCCGACCTTCCATGTGCGCATGGGCGAGCCCGGCAACAGTAACGCGCTGATCATCGCAAAGCGATTGGGCATGCCCTCCCGGCTGGTCAAGCTCGCAAAGTGGTTTCTCGATGACCGGACGCGGGCGTTGAACAAGGCCATCGCAGGTACGCTGCGGTCACGCCGCGAGGCCGAGGAGGCCCGGCGGACGGCGCACGAGGCCGCCCTGGAGTCCCAACGCGAACGCGATCGATATGAAGAAGGTCGCGAAGAGCTTGAGCGATCCAGGAAAACCTTCGAGGAATGGACCCGGTGGATCAACGCCCTCAAACCCGGTGATGGGGTTTACATCAAACCGTTGAAGCGTCCGGCCAAGGTCGTCCGCATGGAACTCCACAAGCAAAAAGCCCTGGTCTCCGCCGGCGCGATGGACATCGAAGTGCCACTACGTGACATCGATCCCCCATGAAAAGGGGACGCAGCTCGTTTTTTGCTGAAGAAAGCAAAGAGAAACGAGCTGCGTCCCCTTTTCCTTTGCTTTTCCTCTACGGGTGCCACTCGTGGGCGCCGATGTCCACCTGGTCGACGCCGTCACCGTCTCCGTCGAAGAAGCGCGGGAGGCCGAAAATGTCGTAGCTGGGCAGCATCTGCAGACCCGGCGTGAGCGGGTCGACGTCCACCCAGTTGTTGCCGCGATCAATGCACGACGAGCCTTGCGAGATCGCTACCAAGCCAAAAGACTCGACCTGATAGAGAGGGTCTCCGGAAGTGTTCCCGAGGCCCTGTCCCGAGACATTCAGCAACTCAAAAAGGCCCTCCACACACGAGTGGTCCAGATAAACACATTTTGGCTCCCGTGGAAAACCCTCCTGGTATGGCGTGATCTGTTGTTCCTCAGGAGTGGGGTCTGCATTCCAGTTGATGAGGCTATGCTCGGCCTGGTTGCCGTACACAATGCAATTGGTGAGCCTTAGCTTGTTTTCCGCCGACACCATCTGGTAGTTGCCCAGGTAGATCCCGCCGACATAAACACCCCAATTGTCGCAGACCGTGCAATTGACCAAGTGAACACGGCTCACTCCGGGGACAAACGCGGTGTGCATGAAAATCGCACCGCCATAGCCCATAGCGTTATGCTCGATGCTGCCGGCTCTGTTATTCGACAAGACACATTGTCTAAGCAGAACGTTAGATCCGCGCACAGTCAGACCCCCGCCACCAACGATCCACCCCGTCTTCCCGGACGAATTTTCGGTGAAGATGCAGCGGTCAAACACGGCGTTCGCGGGTGAATTTCCATTCTCGACAAAGACTCCCCCTCCATCCACGGCAAAATTTGAACGGAATAGGCTTCTTGTGAGTTCTGCGTACCCGTCGTGAACGTACAAGGCACCGCCCCTGAGTTCCGCCCGGTTATTCTCAAAGGTGCAACGGGTGAACTCGGCATCCGAGGTTTCGTTGTACATCGCACCACCATAGGGGCTGCGGTTCCCGACGAACGAGCAATTGGCCAGCGACAGGGGCGAGCCCGCGCTACCACAGTCTTTCGTATAGATGCCTCCGCCGGAGTCTTTGGCGTAGTTTTGCGCGAAGACAAGATTCCGCAGGGTGGGGATTGCATCCTTGCAGTACATACCTCCGCCGATCTCGTCGACCCCCCCCATGACACCGTCCGCCTGGCCGCCGGTGATGACAAAACCGTCGAGCACGGCCGTCTCGTTGACGGCGATCGCGGAGACTACGTGGAACGAATTATCGCTATACGAACCCCCGCTGTCGTTGCCCAGCAAATCCCCGGAGAGAATCGTGTCGTTGCGGGTCGGGTCGGGTTGGCGCTGGGCGAGTTTGGTCTCGTCGCCCTGGAAACCTCCGTAGATGGCCACGTTATTGAGCAAGGTGAACGTCTTGT
>JBARRC010000037.1:0-8525 GCA_049644045.1 Phycisphaerae bacterium | reverse complement strand
TCATGTACCTCGCCAGCCACGGACACCCGCAGCTCGCACCAGGCGTCAAGAATTGGCAGGATCCGTCGACCTACAACGAAGCCTCGGTAAACATACTCGTCCTCGGCATGAAGATGGGCACGAGCGGCACGACAGGTACGACGGGTAACGGTTGGCTTGCCGGAGCGCGGGCGTGGTTTCAGGATGCCAACTACGATCATTTTGTCGTTAATCATACCTACGCCGTTCACGGTTGGAGTCCGACGCACGCGACGATCACCAAGGCGGCGATCGGCGGGAACCTGGTCGCCTTCGCCTACGGTCGTTACGAAACAGTGGATGAAATCTCGGGGTTACCGGTGGTTGAGCGTCATGGCGGGCACATCGTCACACTGGCGAAGTCGTCGGCGTTCAGCGTTACGGATTCGCACGATCTCTGGATTCGTGATCCGGCCGATAGTGGCTCGGACACAGTGCAATCCACTTTCACCAGTCGCCACCTTGCTGTCGAGACCCACATCGTCGTCACGTGTACAGGTGGCGGAATCTGCGTTTCGCGAGTGATGAGTGCTCTGAACTATTCGCCGACAGCTGAGCGAACCGCCTATATCGACGAGTACATCACCATTTCGCCCAAGAGCGGATATGGGTTTACCAACATCGGCGATCTGCACTTCTTCAAGATCTTCAAACCGATACAGATTACCGGCTCCAACGGTGACGAGCTCGTTGAGTTGTCGGTTGACGACCCGATCATCGATGCGGTCAATTGCCCGGATCAGACGTGCTACGCCCTGCTTGCCATGGGTGGTGATCTTGCTCCGATCCCGGAGTTGCAGATCCTTGATGCGGTAACCGGAGAGAGTGAAGCTTTGTTCGAGATTGCCGGCGCGACGAAGCTCGTCAACGATCCGAACATGAACATGTACGTGCTCACCGGAGACGGCATTACCAAGGTCGAAAAGTTCGGTGACGCATACGACTTCGGTCCCAGCGCGGTTCTGCCGCACGACGCTCAGGCAATGGCCTTCATGGATCCGCCCTTTGGCGCCGACACGCGCTCCAGGCTGATCACGCCAATCCCTGATCTGGTTGCGCTTTCCATCACCGAGCGACACGTCATGTTCTATCCGGGTGATCTGAGCGAGCCCTCCGCGGTATTCGCCATACCGGACACCGTTCCGCTTGGAGGTGAGGGAGCCGTGGCTGTGCCACCGGCGCTGGGAGACACAACGGCGCCGATCAAGCTGTGGATGTGCAGCGAGGCGTCCAATGATCTGTACGGCGTCGAGTTCGGCTCACGCGGGGTTGCGGGTACGGAAGTCATCAGCCTGCCCGAAATCCAGGAGCCGACTGGAATCGACTTCGACGATGCCGGTCACATGTTTGTCAGTACGATCGACGGCCTGGTCGAGCTTGCGAAGAATGCCGCGGGCGAGTGGCACGTCGTAGAGGACTCCATGTTTGCCGGTTTCGACGTGGGCGGCAGTTTTCGGACAGCCCGAAGCCGGACGAACTTCGATCCGGAGACCATGGTTGGGCCGGGATTCTACAACATCGACCCTGTAGAACTCGATTTCGGCGACCCTGTCGATGATTGCCCCGATCCGATCGACCTGGTCGATTCGGATCGCGATGGCGTTTCCGACTGGTGCGACCCCTGCCCTTACGACTACGCAGACGATTCCGATGACGACGGCGTTTGCGATTCCGACGACGAATGCCCGGGCTTCGACAACCGAACCTGTGACGACGCCAACGCCTGTACGATCGATTCCTGCGATCCGTGCGTTAACGATGCAGCCGCCGCCGATGGAATGGACTGTGTGCACGACACCGGACGCCTGGGGGCCTGTCAGAGTGGTGTCTGCGTTCAGGTGTGCCCGGACGGGCCCTACAGCGACGTCACCATGCTCGATCATACCGCCTTCGTGACGTGCATGACCGGTCCAGGCAGCGATCCAACCGGTCCTGGCTGCGCTTGCTCCGATTACAATAGGGACAACCATGTGGACCTCAGCGACTGGGCGTTGATGGCGGCGAGCTTCGGGGGCTCCTAGGACTGCGGCTGTCGAATATCCCAGACTTCTCGTCGACAAGGCGCCTTCTGTCAGATGCCAGGTTTCACATACGCTTGGCGGCCGCGACAAGGGTTTCGCGGTGTCATTCCCATCTCTTCCCGTTCGCCGGGGACCAGCTTCACGAATCGAGGGCTTGCCGGTTGCAGGTGTCATTCGTTCAGGGGCTTCACAAGCGTCATTCGCTCGAGGGCCTCGCGCAAGGATCGGAGGTCGTCCAAGAAGTGGTTTCGTTTTTCGTCAATGAAATGCTCGGCCCAAGGTCGAAAAGTTCGGAGGTAGTATTCGATCCCGCTGAGCAGGTTCTCCTTGAACTCCCGGAAGTACTTCGGAGCACGGGAGGACAAATCCAGCGAGTACTTCTCAAGCTCCTTGCGAAGATGGTCCACATAGATCGCAAGTTCCCGAATGAACAGGTGCGGGCGATCAGGGTTGGTCAAGAGTGACAGCCGTCCATAAATGTGGCTCACCATTTCCTGTAGAGTGGCGAGCTTCGAGAAATTCGCGATGTTGGGGCCACAGCAGACGGCAGGCTTGGCCTCGGGGTCGATGCCCTTCTTAACGAGCGCCGTGCCGCCGACCTCATGGCAGAGGCATGCCTTGGCAAGCACGCCCTCCTGCACCACGGGAAGCTGCTTGGCCGAGAAGCCCTCTTCGGCGATGTGCTCGAGCTTGCGCTTTTGATAAGCGCGAGAGGCACGGCAGATTGGAACATCGGTGAACTCGGTATCGGATGCCAGAAACCCCTTCGGACATGGGCTGCCCGGCTTGCCTTCGCGGATTCGTCTGCGGCGTGCCTCCTCGCTGGCCGAGTTGCGGAGCGTCCAAAAGGGAATGCCCAAGGGAGAGGCGTCGCTGAGGTGTACGTCGCGGTCCGTGGCATTGACAAGCTTCTGGAGATGTTCGTCGTCGACGTTCGTCACCTCGGGCACGAGCAGGAACGGAGTGGCCCAGCCTGTTCCGTCGACACGGTAATACTGCAGCAGGAGTTCGTTCTCGGCAGCGGTGCCGATGCCGCCCTGGGCCGTAATTCGCATCTCAAGAGGCGACATGTCGATGGCAGGCCCGCCGATGGCCGCACGAGCTTCGCTATAGATGGCGTGCAGCGTCTCGTGGAGCTCCGCCCTCCGCCGCTTGAACTCCTCCAGGATGGGGCCCATCAAGAGCCCTGTCGTGGCGAAGGCGTGGCCACCGCAGTTGAGCCCGGATTCGATGCGGTACTCGGAGACCCACAGGCCGCGCCTGGCGAGGAACTTGCCCTGTATCATTGCCGATCGCCAATCGCTGACCTTCAGAATGATCCTTTTCTTGATGACTCCGTTTAGGTCTGGGGAGAAGTCCGCGAATCGGGTCGCGTAGGTGTAGACGCGCTGGTTCATGCCCGCCGAGAAGACGATTGAGGAGGTCAGCGAACTGTTGGCGTAGCCGCGCAGGGCTGCCATGGCATCGGCGAACTCCGGCGCGAGCTTCTTCCCGTCGCGGTAGATGTCCCGATCGAGCTTGGTCATGATGTTCACGTCAATCGCGCCCGGAACCGCGAGGGGGCGGAGTTCATCCTGCTTCCGAGCCCTTTCGGTCGGATTCTCCGTCGCCAGCATCTCGCGATAGGCACTTTTGAGCGGCGTTTCCGGGAGCATCTCGTAGTATCGCGTGATGTCGCTGCCTGGCTCGAAAGGCGAGGCCTGCAACGCCTGAACCTGTTGCCGAACCAGGCGCTCCACGAGGTTCAAGTATGCTGTGATACGCAGGGCACGGGCGTCTTCATCTTGCCCGGCAATCTCCTCGTACGGCTCCTCCGCCTTCCTGCAGTGTATCTTTCGTATTTGTTCGATGAGAACATCATCCACCAGGGAGATCACGGACGAGATTCCGTACTTCGCTACACGCAGGGGAGTGTCGATGCTGAAACCGGTGCCCATGACCGGGATGTGAAACGTGTGCCCGCTACGAGTGGCCAGATCCGCCATGTCGCCTTCTCCGAGTACGGCCAGGTGCCAGAGTGCTCACGTATATCGCCTCCAGCGCCGTTATCATAAGTCAGCTCGAGCCTAACGCAAATCGTAAGTCAACTCCGGCGTAACGCAACTAGCAAACGAACCCCGATGTCCATCGGGCGCGGTCTCGGCATGCGGCAGGATCGGCTGGGCGGCCTGGGCCAAGGTCGCCGTCCCCGGCGATCCTCCGCCGAGCGATCCGGGCGAATTGACGTTCTGGCTGCTAGGCGCCCGCACTCCGTGGGTGGCCGAATACCGGGTCGCCGACGGTGGCAAGATCGCGTATTACATGGTACGCTGGCTCAGCACCCGAGGCGAACCGGATCCTGGCGCGAAACACCCAGCGCAACGATAGGGCGTGATGGCGGAGATTCGATGCTTGGGCGATAATGATGGACAAGGCAACCCGTCCGCCGATCAGTATGCGATGCCGCGCGGTAGCTAGGAGCGTGAGACCATGTTACGAAATCTGATCATTGACGGTTTTCGCGGATTTGAGCACTTCGAGATGGGTGATCTCGGACGTGTCAATCTGCTCGTTGGGACAAACAACAGCGGCAAAACCTCGGTTCTGGAGGCAATACAAATCCTCACGACTGGGCACATACGTTCCATTTGGGCCGCCCTGTCCAGGCGTGGCGAACGCCTAATCGATGAGTCAGACCGTCGACCCAGGGAAGAAGTCGACGTTTGCCACCTCTTCCACGGCCATGCCATGGAGGTTGGCAGTGAGTTTCGACTTAGAGGAGTCAATGACTCAACAGGAGGAAGCTTGACCGCCACGATCCAGGAGAGAGCGCTTGACGATGACTCTCAGTCGGCGTTGTTTGAAGAAGAAGACGATGATGTTGGCCCCCTGGACCTTATCCTGAAGGGCGAGGGATTCGTGGAAGTGGCCACGCAGCTTCCGATCAGCCGCCGAGGAGGCATGTCGTTTGACGAACTGCGAAGACTACGAAGCAGGCCGGATGATGCAACGCTGAGCACGCGGCTCGTTGCCACGGCATCCATGTCACCGGGTGAGGTTGTTTCCCTTTTTGAGGACATTGTTCTGAAGCCTGAAGAAGATCTAGTGATCCAGGCCCTCAAGACCATCGAACCGACGATCGAGCGAATCGCGACGACGAGCAAGGAATCCCGCTACTACCGCGGCTATCCGGGAGAGAGAGGTGGAATCGTTGTGAAGTGTGCCGGCGTGGACCAGCGCACCCCGATCGGAAGCCTCGGAGACGGAATATGGCGGATGCTTGGATTGGCGCTTGCGCTTGTACATGCAGAAAACGGCGTACTTCTGGTCGATGAAATTGATACAGGCCTGCACTTTAGCGTGATGTCCGACATGTGGAAGCTGGTCAGCGAGACCGCCAGACGCCTGAGAGTCCAGGTGTTTGCGACCACGCACAGCGGCGACGCAGTCGACAGTCTTGCCGCCATCTCGCGTGCCGACGTCAGTGGCGACAACAATGTGACAATTCAAAGACTTGAGCGAGATAAGCAGCGCGCCGTTGCCTTCAGCGAGCAAGAGATCGTGGTGGCTGCTGAGCGCGGAATCGAGGTGCGCTAGGCATGGCGACTCGGTACAACCCCAAGATACTACTCGTAGAGGGTGAAGAGGACAAACGAGTCATCCCCCAGTTGATCGAAGCCAATGGGGTTCCTTGGGGCGAGAATCGCGACGCATGGATCGTCCAGATCAAGCCGTGCGACGGCTTTGGGAAAATGGTCAAACAGGATCGGATCGAGGTTGAGCTCAAGGCATCCGGGCTTAAAGTGCTGGGTATCATCGCCGACGCCAACAATCACGCGGAGCAAAGGTGGAAGTCCCTGCGCAATCGCTGCCTGGGGAGTTTCCCCGAGCTTCCTTATGAATTACCAGCCACGGGTTTGATCCACGATAATGACGCCGGACTGAGGCTCGGCGTTTGGCTGATGCCGGACAACCGATCGCGTGGCATGATGGAAACGTTTCTCACCTACCTCGTGCCCGACGATAGCGACTCCGTCTTGAAGTATGCGGAAACCGCCCGCGATGAGGCGCGAGTTCTCGGAGCTCCGTATAAAGATGTGCATGCCGACAAAGCGAAGATCCACACTTGGCTGGCATGGCAGGATCCACCTGGGCGGCCGTTGCACAATGCTGTAATGGAACGGCTCCTTGATCCTCGTTCCCCCCATGCAGCCGCTTTCGTCAAGTGGTTCCGATCTCTGTTTGGATTGTGACCGACTTGTGTGCCCCAGTCTTCGCGCGGCGAAGGGTGGGGGACGGACGGTTGTTCAGAACGTTTCGGACTGTCCGATCCGTCCCCCACCATTTTCTTCGGAAAGGACGGCGCGCCCGCGCAGCCAGTTACGAGATCATCCGCACGGTTAAGGGTGTGTCCTGTCAGCGAAACCTTTACGTTCAGACATCCATCTCAGAAGATGAGGCAAGACTCTGTGCTTAGGAGCGCACCATGACGTCACGCACCAAACTCTCCCGGAACGATGCCTGCCCCTGCGGAAGCGGAGATAAGTACAAACGGTGCTGCAAAGGTAAAGTTGCTTGGGAAGACTTGCTTGCCCAGCCGCTCAGCGACCAACTCCCCCACATTACTGCCCGGGGACGCAACATCATGTTCATCGAACACCTGGCCGAGGCATTGCAGCTCGATGATCTGCCATCGCGTAAAGACTTTGCCAGTGTCAAGAGAGCATTCACACAGCAAGCAGTTCTGGAAATACACGAGGCCCTCGTGGCACTTTGGCCAAGCGAGAGCGACTGCATCCGTTGTCTGCAAAAAGAGAGCAGCCGCGTCACGGCTCTTTATTCCGGCAACTATCAGCCACAGTCTGTCTATAGGGCGCTACAAACACATGCCCTCTATTCCGACAAGATCCTTCTCACCGACCCATTCATGCATCCGCACAATATCGCTGACACCTACAATCCCCTCCTTCACCCCGACAAGCACCGCACCGTCACCGCTAAATGGTGCTTTCTCTGGTTTAGCCTTGCTCAGTGGATTCAGGCCGACCTCGTATCTTTCATTCGTACTCCCGCAGATTTCAACAGCAGAGAGTTTCACGAGATTCTCGACATCGAGACTCAGAAGTTCAAATCTCATCCGGAACTTAGTCAGCAACTGGCATCCGACGTCGACCAACGGGTCAGGCAAATGGGCCCCGTGGATGGTGACTTCGGGGAGTACTTGATCTTGGCTAACTCAGACGAATCATACCGTGAGATGTACCGAAAGAACCCTTCTGACGCGAAGGGATTGACTGAAGAAGAGTTTCTGACCTGGATTCACCAACGCCGTGCGAACCACCCCTATTACCTCAAACCCCTCAAGGGCAAGTATTCAGAATTCTTCTGCGAGACGTACGGCGCCAATTACGAGGCGGGCAAGCGAATCTGCAACATTACTAACTCACACATCATCACCGATCTGCCTACGAGGTGGAAGGAGGTCGAATTCGATCATCAACACGCCACAGGCAATACCGCCGCTTGGTCGCCTTTCGCGAAGGCTCTCCAGAGCGCAGGTCTCAAAGTACTGCAAGAAACACCACTCGAGGCGGCGCTCCGTCTCCGAGAAGAGAATCGTTTGGAGCAGCTGAGACAGTTCTTCAACCGTGTGTGGCGTGCATGTCGCGATCCTGACCCTTACGCCGCGACAAATGCGACCAACCTTGCGGCGGAACTAGATGAACGCATCTGCGAAGCCAAAGTCGAATGGAATAACATCGATAAGGATCTACTCAAATGGATTGGGGGAACCGCTGCTTCGTTGTTCGCGACCGCAGCTGTCGGATTTGTCCCGGCCGCTGCTGCTGCTACGACAGGAGCCATCGCTGGAGCGACAGCTCTGACAATTGCGCGTTGGCAGCGCGCTTCATTCAAGACCAAATTCCCGGCGGGCTTCTTCCTGGGCCCCTATAGTTAGTTGTGTCGGGCTCGGCCGGACATCGGCGGACCGGATGACGTCTCATCGGGCAAAGCCCGATCTACTCAGTTCATGCCCTCCGGAGCCATCCCACGCCACACACGACGAACGAGTAGAGGTAAGTACCCAAGAAGGCAGCGGCCACGAAAGGCGCGGTTACCGGGACACACCAGGTAACCGCAAGGGCTACATTGACCCCCAGGATCGCCGTCGCTGTCTTGGCTTTCGAGCGAACAAGGTGAGGCATGGCGAATGGAACAAGCATCGACGCCGAGTTCAGAAGGTACGCCGCGACAAGGTACGGAGTGATGTCGAATCCAAAGGACTCCTGGAGAATAGTCAATAGCAGGAGGTGACGCATCAATTCGTTGGTCGGCGTCCCGGTTTCCGTCGCAGGCGTGATCAGCGTTCTCCCGGCTCTGCTCGGACTTTCGGCCGAACACCTGTTGCTGTAGCCAAGTGATCTTGGCCTTAAGGGCCTCAAGTTGCTGGGTCAACTCTGCGATCCGAGTCTGTTGATCACGAACGATCTGCTCGAGCTATTGAGC
>JBARRC010000036.1:0-7720 GCA_049644045.1 Phycisphaerae bacterium | reverse complement strand
TCACTCTTGAGTCTATCAACCGCGGCGACCCCGCTTGATTGGCTGATGCCCGTGCTTATGGGCGCGCCGGCCGGCATCGTGCATGGGCTTGGCGGTTCTGCCGGAGATCGTCCGCTGTTCGACGTGTGTCTGCATGACGTGGACGAGATGGCCGGCTGGTGCATGGCGGACCGTGCCGACGATGGCCGGCGCGCCATAAGACGTACGGTCGCCCGCTGTGAGACCCTGCCCACCAACGAGCCGCTTGCGCCCGATGACCCCGTGGTGGACGAAGTGCTGTCGCGGATCGAGTACGTCTATCCGCAGCTCGCCTCCGCGTCGGTCCGGGCGTCGATTGCAGCCAGTGAGTTCAAAGGGGCCTACGATTTCACCCGGAACCCGGAACAGCAACCGGATCGACCGCGAGAGGACGATTTCCAAATCCCGCCATCGAAGTATGCCGCGCTCAAGCCGGCCACAGCCGTTCATCGCGGCGTGATCACGCATCGGATCTTGCAGCATCTTAACTTTGCCACGGCGGTCGACGCAGCAGGTGTGGCATCGGAATTGCATCGCATGGTTCAGCAGGAACTGGTGACCGGCGAGGATCTGGCGGTGGTGGACCAGGCGGCCCTCGAATGGTTCGTTTCGACGCCGCTTGCGGAGGCGATTCGTGACACCGGCGACGTGTACCGGCGGGAGTTTCCCTACATCGCAACCGAGTCGCTGGTTTACTTTGACCGCTCCGTCGGCTCGCCGTGCAACGACCAGGTACTGGTACGCGGGATAGTCGACGGTATCCTATCGGTTGCGGACGGGATCGATATCGTCGATTTTAAGACGGATGCGATTCGCGCTGAGGACGTCGCCGAGCGAGCTGAGCGGTATCGGCCGCAGATGGAGCTGTACGCTCGGGCGATGGCACGAATCTGGCGGCGGCCGGTGCGAACCTGCTGGCTGGTGTTCCTGACGGCGGCGACAGTGGTGACATGGGATGGCCTGGACGATTCATGATTCATGGTGAACAATTCAACGCCCGGATACGCGAGATCGGGCGGGAGATCTTTGAGCTGGCCGAGAATGCCCGCCCGCGCGCCTACCAGAAGGCGTGGTGGCTGGAGCGCATGACGCGCCTGCTCGATAATGATCAGCACCTCCGAACACGGGCCTTTCAGTTCGTCGACTGCTTGCCGTCGCTGCACACGCATGCCGACATCACCCGCCACCTGGCGGAGTACTTCGACGAAAAGCACGTGAACCTGCCGGAGCTGTGCCACGCGGTTCTCGGGCCGGGTCGTTTTCGCCCGATGCGGGAGGAGGTGGTTGGGTGGGCCGCCCGGTTCGGCGCGATGCAGATGGCCGGGCGGTTCATTACAGGCTACGACGTGCCCAGCGCGATCCAGACGATCGAACATCTTCGTGACAACGCCATGGCATTCACGATTGACGTGCTGGGTGAATCAACCACCAGCTACGCATTGGCCGACCGCTACGCACAGGTATATCACGACCTGATCGACCAGTTGACGCCGATCGCAAAACGCTGGCCGGTAATTTCTGTCATCGACGAGGATTCCCATGGCCCCATGCCGCGTGTGAACCTTTCGATCAAGCTCACCGGGCTGGATCCGCACTTTGACGCGATTGATCCGGAACGGGCAATCGGCGAGGTTGGCAGGCGTCTGCGACCGTTACTGCGGCATGCGCGGCAGGCGGGAGCGTTTGTCAACATCGACATGGAATCGTTCAAGCATCGCGATCTGACGCTGGCGCTTTTCAAGCGCTTGCTGGTCGAAGAGGAGTTTCACAACTGGCCCGACGTCGGCATCGTGGTGCAAGCCTATCTAAGAGACGGCGAACGCGACCTGGCCCGCCTGATTGAGTGGGGAAAACAAAGGAGAACCCGGTTCGCCGTCCGCTTGGTGAAGGGAGCGTACTGGGACGCGGAAACGGCGGCGGCCGTTCGCAACTACACACAGCCGCCGGTGTGGACACGGAAATGGGAGTCTGATGCGTGCTACGAGCGCATGACCCGCGTGATGCTCCGGAACGCTCACGTGATTCGGCCGGCCTTTGCCAGCCATAACGTACGATCCCTGGCCGTCGTTCTCGCGACGGCTGAAGAGCTTGGTATCGCCCGAAACGAATACGAAGTGCAAACGCTGTTCGGGATGGGCGATCCTCTCAAGACGGCGATGGTGCAACTGGGGCAGTGTGTCCGCGTCTACTGCCCGTACGGCGACCTGATGCCGGGCATGGGCTATTTGATCCGGAGACTGCTGGAAAACAGCTCGAACGAGGGATTCCTGAAACAGAGCTTCGGCGATCGCGGCACGCACGACCGGTTACTCGCCGACCCGGCCGTTTTGAGGCCGCCCACCGCGCCGCTGCCCTCGCGGCACTATGAAAACACCGACCCGGAGGAACCGATGACTACGTTCAGGAATGCGTCCAACACCAACTTCGCTATCGCCGGCAACCGCCAGAGGATGGTCGGTGCCATCCAATACGTTCGCAGCGAGTGCGGGCGGACGTACCCGCTACTGATCGGCGATCAAACCGTGTCGACGAAAGCATGGTACGATTCGATCAATCCGTCGCGTCCGCGGGAGGTGATCGGCCAGGTCGCCAAGGCGACAACGGTTGACGTTGATCGCGCGATCGCGGCCGCCCACAAGGCGTTTCAGACCTGGCGCGCGGTCAGGGCCGCGGATCGGGCTGATCTGCTTTGCAAAGCCGCAGACCGGATCGAGATGCGCCGGTCTGAACTTGCGGCCACCGTGACCCTCGAAGTGGGCAAGCCTTGGCGTGAGGCCGACGCCGACATCACCGAAGCCGTCGATCATTGGCGCTATTACGCCGATCAAATCCAACGGATCGAGTCGTGTCCGCGTCTTCGCAACATCCCAGGCGAGGACAACATGCTCACCTATTCGCCCAAGGGTGTGTGTGCGGTTATCTCGCCATGGGCGTTTCCCCTGGCGATCCTGAGCGGGATGACCGGCGCGTCACTGGCCGCGGGCAACACCGTGGTCATGAAACCGGCCCCTCAGGCATCGGTGGTCGCCGCCAAGCTCGTCGAGATCCTACGCGACGTGGGTATTCCGCCAGGCGTGGTCAACTTCGTACCGGGGCCGGGGGCGACCATCGGGCAATACCTCGTCGAACACGGGGATGTGAACCTGGTGGCCTTTACCGGTTCGCAAGAGGTCGGGACCGGGGTGATCCACGCGTGCGCCCATGTCCGTCCCGGGCAGGCATTCATCAAGAAGATGATTGTCGAGATGGGCGGCAAGAACGCGATCATCGTCGACGATGATGCCGACCTGGACAGTGCGGTGCAGGCCACGATCGAATCAGCGTTTGCATTCGCGGGCCAAAAGTGCAGCAGTTGCAGCCGGCTTATTGTTCTCGATGGAGTGTACGAAACCATGCTCGACCGGCTCCGCGACGCCACCGAAGCCGTCCCCATCGGCCCGGCGGAGGCGCCGGCGACCGTGGTCGGCCCCGTGATCGACGAGGAGGCGCAGACCCGCATCCGTAAATACATCGAACACGGTCGCGCCGAGGGGCGCTTGTTAGTGCAAGCGAAGCTGCCGTCCGAATGCAGCGAGGGCTATTTTGCTGCGCCTACCATCGTGGCGGATGTCAAACCGGACGCACGTATCGCCCAGGAAGAGATCTTCGGGCCACTACTTGTGGTGATTAAGGCGAGCGACTTTGAAGAGGCGCTCGAAATCGCCAACAACAGCCGTTACGCGCTAACCGGCGGGCTGTTCTCGCGGAGCCCAGGCCACATCGACCGGGCACGACGCGAGTTCGCCGTCGGAAACCTCTATATCAACCGTCGGATTACCGGTTCGCAGGTAGACGCGCAACCCTTCGGCGGCTTCAAACTCAGCGGCACAGGCGTCAAGGCCGGGTCACCCGACTATCTGACGCATTTCATGGACGCCCGCTGTATCACCGAGAACACGCTGCGCAGCGGCTTCGTACCGGACGAAGCGGCTACGGAAGTTTCCTAGGAGTCAGACGCGCGACGTGAACCGCCGCGCGAGCTACAAGGAGAACACAAGGATGGATCTTGAATCGTTTTTTGGCACTACGTTGATCAACACAGGGATTATCATCCTGATCCTACTGTTTTTAGGCAGCCTGTTTTAGACAGTCCCCGCAACTTGCACGAGTGAACGCACTCGCTCGACAACCGATTCGGGATTGACGGAGGGGTTGTGGTACGCGGTGCACTTGCGGTGCCCCAGCGGACACACCCCTTCGGCGATGCGGCAGGGGCTGCATGAAGCCTGGGACTGAACAGCCTCAACGCTCACGTAGTCCGAACCGATTACCGCGTCGGTGGTCGTAAACAGCGCGATTGTCGCTACGCCCATCGCCCCGGCCAGGTGCATCGGGAATGAATCGCCGGTGACCAGCGCCTGCATTTGCTCCAGCACAGCCGCCAGATCGCCCGGACTCTGCGTTTGGCCGACGAGATTCTTCACATGCTCCGTTGCGGATGACAGTAAGCATTCGTCCGAATCACCCCGAGCCGCGGGCTTCAGCCCGCGCGGACATACAGGAACAGGGCGAGCCGCAGGCTTCAACCCGCGCGAACATACAGGAACAGGGCGAGCCGCGGGCTTCAGCCCGCGCGGTGCTTCAAGACCAAGGTTACTTGGATCAGGCTGTAGAAGGCTGGTCGGATCAGCCGCGCCGATCAGATAAACCTCGCAACCTTGGTCGACAAGCCGTCGAGCAAGTTCCAGCAGCAGATCACGTGGGTACGACCGCAGGTTATCGCTCCGTCCCACATGCACCGCAACGCGAAGCCGGGCCGTCGGTGGGAATGCCCAGCGTGCCTGGGCATCAGCCGGAACCGTCACGGACGGTGGGTGGTTCGGCTTGGGCGTGCGCAGACATGTGCTGAAGACGTCTGCGCAGCTTCTCTGGGACCCCTGGGGAACGGCTTCGATCTCCTCGAACGACAGGTAATAGTCGTAGTCGTCGATGCGTTCAGCCTCGAGCGGGTAAGGCCGCAGCTCGCCAAGCCGCGGGAGCAGTCGCAGCACCGCTTGGGCCGGATCCGGCGCCGCGACATCGATGGTCACATCCGTATACCGTTCCTTGAGCGTTTCCAGACAGGACGCGGCCACGACGGCATCGCCCTGCCGCCCGATGAACGGCAGGATGAGTCGGTGCCGTGTGAGCGGTTGCCGGTTGTAAAAGGGCAACACGCGGTCCAGACCGCCGATTAATCTCAGCGCGCCGTCACGTAATCCGTTCCCGGCCTCGGCATCGTAGAGGATATAGCGGCAACCCGCGCGGAGGCTGTAGGTCTCCTGCCCGCTCGCGTCAAGCACGTTGGCGTCGGCGATGGCTTCGACAATCTGCACTGCGATGCTCCACCCCGGTATCAGCCGTTGCACGGCCACGATTCCCTGCACGCCTGGGACATCGGCATGGGAGCGTCGAGAGTGAACAAGGGAAGACGCTGACTCTGCGACCCTGCGTAATTGGGGGTTGAAGTGCCACGAAACTGGGCTAGAATGTATGGTTTGAGAATTTGGATGCCGATGATCGGATAAAAAAGCGATGAAGAAGGGAATCCATCCGGAATACAAAGACTGTACGGTCCGCTGTGGTTGCGGTGCGACATGGCAGACGCGGAGCACGGTCCAGGAGATCAAGATTGAGATCTGCTCCTCCTGCCACCCATTTTTTCAGGGCGGCGAGAGGAAATTCGTGGATACGCTTGGCCGCGTCGATCGGTTTACCAAGAAGTTTGGCACCGATTATTTCGGGAAATCCGCCCAAAAGAAGCCAAAGACGCCGCGCCGTTAGCTGCGTTCGGCAAGAATATAAGGACCACGCGCAAGCGCCGTGTTGCGGCAGTGTGCGTGGTTTTTTACGTGTGTCGCTCTTTTGACCGACTAGAAAGTCGGTCCCACAAACGGGAAAGTCGGTCCCACAAACGGGAAAGTCGGTCCCACAGATTTTGCTAACAGGATTCTGCCACACGGTCCGAGCCTTTCCGGCGGGAGATATTAAAGACGTGGTTCAGGAAGTCCATCACAGGTTGGCCGCGAAGTTGCAGGAGCTGAACGATCGCTACGACGGGCTCAACGAGCAGCTTGGGGATCCGGCGGTGGCCAGCGACCCGAATCGGAGTATCGCGATCAATAAGGAAATCGGGCGCCTGCGCCGGCTCGTCGACCCATTCAAGTCGTTCAGCAAAGTTCGGGCGGAGCTGGAAGACGTCCGGGCCATCCTGGCCGATAAATCACAGGACCCGGAGCTGCACGAACTCGCTGAGACCGAGATCGACACGCTTCAGGCCAGGCACGACGACCTGCTCGAATCGCTCAAGGCGCTGATCGTCACCGACGAGGACGCCGCCATCCACTCCGTGATCCTTGAAATCCGGGCGGGCACCGGCGGGGAGGAGGCTGCCCTTTTCGCCCGTGATCTCTATGAAATGTATGCGCGATTCTGCGAACGGGCGGGTTTGAAGGTCGAAGTCCTCGACCAGAGCGGCTCGGACATGGGGGGCTTCAAGGAAGTCGTCATGAACGTCAAAGGCCCGGAGGTGTATCGCCTGCTCGGGTATGAGGGCGGCGGGCACCGGGTACAGCGCGTGCCGGTGACCGAAGCCCAGGGGCGCATTCACACCTCGGCTGCCACCGTGGCCGTGCTGCCCGAACCGGAGGAGATCAACATCAACATCAACTGGGACAGCGACGTTGAGGAGCACGTCTCGCGCGCGGGCGGGCCCGGCGGTCAGAATGTCAACAAAGTGTCATCAGCGATCCGGCTCGTCCACAAGGAAACGGGGATCACCGTGTCCATGCGGGACGAGAAGAGCCAGCACAAAAACCGTGCCAAAGGCCGGCGCATTCTGATGACCCGCCTGTACGATCATCATCAACGAGCCACCACGGCCCAGCGCGACAGCGCCCGTAAATCGATGATCGGCAGCGGCGATCGATCGCAGCGCATCCGAACCTACAATTTCCCGCAGAACCGCGTTACCGACCACCGGATCAACCTTGATCTCTACAGCCTCGATAAGATCATGCAGGGCGATCTCGACCAACTAGTCGCGGCCCTCCAGACGTACGACAAAGAGCAACGGCTGAACAGCCTGTGAAACGAGCTGCGTCCCCTTTTCCCTATTGGCGTTTGGCCGTGCCCTCGAACTTCATCTTGCCGTCCGAGCCGCTTTCAGACCAAGTCCATTCGTAGGTGTCATCGTCGGTAAAGGTCATCATTCCCTTGCCGCGCTTGGTGCCCCCCTGAGCGTCGATGCCCGTCGCCTTGAACCGCATGGTGTCGCCATCCGCCGCGTCGAACCACGCCCAACCCTGGCCGGACTCGCCCCAATCGCTGAAGTACCAGGTGCGGTATTTCTTGGCCTTGGGATCCCAGGTCCAGTACTCGACGTAGTTCATCCGCTCCCCTTCGCCCATCTCGTGCCAGCCTTCGCTCGTGAGGAACATGCCGCCGAGGGTCCATTCCGCCTTCCCGGCCCAGGCAAACGAGGAGGGCATCTCCTCAGCGTCTTCGGGCATTGCGGCCTTCATTTCCTCGGGTGAGGGCGAGACAATCTCGGCCGTGCCGGACCAGGTGCCGAGCAGTCGGGACAACTTCATGAGTTCCGCGCCCGGCGTGGGCTTTTTGGGTGGTTCCGCCCACTGAGGTTGCGCGCAACCACCAACCAGTCCAAGCGCACATAGCGTAAGGA
>JBARRC010000035.1:0-1929 GCA_049644045.1 Phycisphaerae bacterium | reverse complement strand
GCTCAATCCCTCGCTGTACAATGTGGATTATTCGGATGTGCCGATACCTGAGAATCCGGATGTCGCGGTCTTGGACCCTCCATACGCATCCAAGCAGGCGGCGTACAATACGCCAGACTTCGATTATAGACGGTACTGGGATTTCGTTCACAAGTGCATAGATGTGTTCAGGGTCGTCATCATCTTCGATTGGGATATGAACATGCGCGCGCACGGTTTTCACAATTACGACACACGAAAGATGACGGTCAATGGCAAATACAAGGGCGCGTTGGAAGCGATGTGCATAATAGACAACGAACGACCCTAGAACCTGACCAGTGCGTACCGATGAAATCCGCTCAATGTCGTTGCCAGACGCATGGGGTGCGATCGGCTGAATTACAATGACCGGATACGGCTACGATCGTGGCGCCGAGAGAAGACAGCCAGTTGCCTAACCAGAACCGCTACTCCTTCACCTGACCACCGTCCGACGGCCCCGCAACCCTGCGGGCGCTGGTTTCGTCCAGCGTGTTCAGGTAGGGTTCCAGAGGGTGCGTCTGCACGAGTGGGTTGAGATTGTCATACCTCGGCGCTGGGCACATCGCCTTCAGCGCGTTGGCCAGTGTGGCGCCCAGCATGCACTGTTCACGCGTCGGCTCGTGACCCTCGTACTCCCGACGTCCTTCGGTGTCACGAACCTCGACGGGACAGTCATCGCAACCGGCGTGATCCCCGACCATATCGAGGAAGGCGATACCGGCTTGGATGGGACTCGGGTGACACTCGAAGTGTTCCGCGACCACGCCCGCCGCATCGCCGATGTAGTTCTCTTCCGGCATCGTCCTGTCCTTTCTCCGGGCCTGGAGTGTCGTGGGGCTTTCGCCCGCCACGTCCCACGGCCACGCGCCGCGGCTTTGTCCACATACGTTCTAGCGGACGCTATTCGGATCCGCCGTCGTCCGGCGTGCATCCGGCCACGCCGTCTGCGTCCGCGTCTCCCTCATTATTCACCATCCGCTCGTCGAACCGTTTGAAATCATCCCGCACGGCGTCGTTGTCGGTTTCCTTGTATAGCTTCCACATGCTGTAGGAATCGTGGCCCGCCGATTCGAGGACGCTCGGCAGACTCATGCAGGTTGAGGCGATGCTGACAAAGTAACGTCTCAGCGTGTGCCAGCCGAGGCGCGATGTGCCGTCGGCGTTCATCATCACAGAAGCCGCGACGGCCGCCTTCTTCAAGAGACCGAGGGCCTTGTTATGAGCGCGCGGATTGCCCGCTTTGTTGGCGAAAAGCCACGGAATTCCGGCCCGTCCCGCCACATCAACGCGCCGGTGAAGAACATCCCGAGCCATGTTGGTCATTGGTATCACACGGTCGGTCGTGTCCTTGGGCCACCACAGGCTACGCGAGGTGTCCTTGAGAAGCCGACGAACCATCTCCGGCATCTGATAGGGAAGCTCTTTGTATCCGATCCGGAGTGTATCCTCGTCCACGTCGTTCAAAGTGAGGAACATCAATTCGCCATAGCGGATACCGGTACTGGCCATGAGTTGCACGGCGTCCGCCGTCCAGGGATCGCAGGCATCGACGAGGCTACGGAACTCGGCGCCTGTCGGAACCCGTTTCGCGCCGTCTTTTTGACGGATGGATCGCTTGTCCGCCTCCGGTACCGTGGGCAGCTTCAACTTCCCGTCCCTGCCGATCCCCGCGAGATTCTCAGGCGTCCAATCGTAGGCGACATTGGCATTGAAGAACCCTGTCAGCGTCGTGGCGTAGTTTTTAACCGTGCGCGGCTTCAAGCGCCCGGAGATGTCGTTGATGTACTCCTGGATCACATATGTGGTGACTTCGTCGAGATAGCGGATGCTTCGGCCGCGCAGGTACGCGGCGAAGTGGCTCAGCCGCTGTCGGGTCTTTTTGCAGTGCTCGAAGCCCCGACCGAC
>JBARRC010000034.1:0-11775 GCA_049644045.1 Phycisphaerae bacterium | reverse complement strand
GCCCTGCGTCGCAGCCTGGTTTTCGGGGGTGGCATGGGCAAGCGCCAGCTTGCCCGTGTCTTGTGAGGGTGCTCCACGGGCAAACAAGTTTGCCCATGCCACCCACCGTTAGAAAGTCAGAGCCCGCCGCGCTAGTGGCGGGACCAGTCCGCGGGCTGGCGCCCGCGGCTCTGATCCGGTAACGAACCCGCAAGTTTGGGTGTGTCCTAACACCAGTCCGCGGGCTGGCGCCCGCGGCTCTGATCCGGTACGGCGGGAAACTCCATTTCCAACTGAAGCAACACACATGTTCCCCAAACACTCGATCATCTGGTGCCGCCTGCGCGTAGAGGTGGGTGATCCTCGAGTTGCCTGATGTCGACGGTGGTGGTATACCCGGTCCTTGGCCAGCAAGACGCAGCTTTACCCCTTTACGTACCGTGAAAATGAACGTCAACAACATGAGAGAGTGAGAATATGAGGAAGAATGTGTTAATGCCTCCGTTGTGCCTCTGTGTCTGCGTTCTTATGAACAGCCCGCACGTGGAGGCCTGCACCAACATCTTGGTAACCAAAGGAGCCTCGCAGGACGGATCGGTCATGATTACGTACACCTGCGACGGCGAGTTCCACCCCCGTCTTCGGTATACCCCGGCGGCCGATCACGATCCGGGCGAGTTCTTTGAGATAAAGGACTGGTCGGGGAACGTGCGGGGTAAGATCAAGCAGGTCGCGCACACCTATGCCGTCGTTGGCCTGATGAACGAACATCAACTGGCCATCAGTGAGACGACTTTCAGCGGTCGCGAGGAACTGCACAACCCTGACGGTCTGCTCCACTACTGGGATTTGATGCGGTTGGCCCTGTGGCGGGCCAGAACGGCCAGAGAGGCCATCGCCGTGATGACCGAGCTGGTGGCTGAGTACGGCTACCGATCCACCGGTGAGTCCATTTCGATCGCAGATACGAAGGAAGCGTGGATCTTGGAGATCATCGGGCCGGGCCCGGGTGGGAAGGGTGCCCACTGGGTGGCACGACGAGTCCCGGACGGATACGTATCATGCCATGCCAACAAGGCCCGCATCGGTGAATTCCCGCTGGATGACCCCGACAATTGTCTCTATTCCGAGAATGTCATCTCCTTTGCGGTAGACAAAGGGTATTACGATTCCAAGTCGGGCGAGCCGTTTCGATTCTGTGACGCCTACTGCCCGGCTACACCGAAGAACCGGAGGTACGCCGACGCTCGGGTCTGGAGCATTTTGCGCCGGGCAGCGCCGTCAAAGGGCCTCTCACCTGGCTACCACCGGGCCGTTGAGGGCGCACAGCCGTATCCGCTATGGATCAAACCTGACAAAAGGCTGTCGCTGGCTGACGTGTTCTCCCTGATGCGCGATCACTTTGAAGGGACCGACTACGATATGACAAAAGGGATTGACGCGGGTCCGTATGGAACACCCAACCGCTGGCGACCCATTACATGGACGGTCGACGGCGTGGAGTATGCCTGGGAACGCCCTGTCTCGACGCAGCAGATCGGCTTTTCCTTCGTCTCCCAATCGCGATCATGGCTTCCCGACCCCGTCGGCGGCGTCATCTGGTACGGTGTCGATGATACCTACACCACCTGCTACGTACCGCTTTACTGCGGCATCGACGCCCTTCCCGAGTCGTATACGGTCGGAAGCCTGGGCACGTTCTCGTGGGATTCCGCCTGGTGGGTGTTCAACTTCGTCGCCAACTACGCCAACGTGAGGTACTCTCACATGATTCTGGATATCCAAGCCGTGCAAAGCGATCTTGAGGGTACCCTTTTGGCTCTGCAGCCGGCGGTGGAACGGACAGCCGTCGATCTCGCCAAGTCGAATCCGCAGCTTATGACTCGTTTTCTGACCGATTATTGCGTCTCGCACGCCGAACTGGTGGTCAAGCGCTGGCGGGAACTGGGCGAACATCTGCTCACGAAGTACAACGACGGGTATGTTAAGGATGAAGAAGGGCGTCCGCGCGAGAACGGGTATCCGGAAAGCTGGCTGCGGAAGGTCCTCAAATCACGCCCCGATCAGTTCCGCCTGAAACAGAAAGAGGCGGATGTACCGGAATCAAGGCTGGTGGATTGACGACCTACCACAGCCATAGGACGGCGAGCACACCCAGGAAGATCGCTACGGTTACCGCCAGCGCAGTCTTGACGGGTATCGGCACCTTGGTCGGTCCCGGTTCAACGAGGCGTAGGGCATGGTATCGCTCGGCTGCGTCGTTGCTCTGCAACGCCTCTTTTCTGCAGGCTTCGACCAAGCGCCCGGCCTCAACGGCGGAGAGCTTGAGCTGGGCGGCGTACCGCACGATGCGCCGGCGGCGGGCGGGTGTGAGCCGGCCGTTGCGCAGCTCGTCGGCGATGAGCCGTCGGAATATCTCCTCGGTGTCAATGGACGGCAGAAACTTGGGGATGTCGCCGCGGTTTACGTCTGATGCTGCGGCTCCTTGGCCACAGAATGTCCTTTCCCACATGTTTCCCCCCTCCTCTGCTACGATCATAGCCGGCTTCGATATGATTATTGCGACGTTCGCGCGGCGTTTTGACTACACGCTGTTTGGCGTGTTGGGCGAAGGATCTTATCGGCATTGGGGGATTATTTATATGGGTGATTCCACCGGTTGAAAACCGGTGCCACACCGGGTATGGAAATCTGTTCTATAGCCCGGATAATTCACCGCAGAGCACGCAGAGATCGCAGAGAAAGATAGGGTAAGAGGTTACCGTAATCATACGGTTTACATACTGTTGAGATGCAATGCTCTCTGATTCTGCCGTAACTTCTTTTCTAACCAATACTCTGCGTTCTCTGCGCTCTCTGTGGTATGAACAATCCGGGCTAGTGCTCCGTCAAACTTGTTCTTGCGGGTTGGGTGGCATGGGCAAACTTGTTTGCCCGTGTTCATTCACAGGCCGGCACGGGCAAGCTAATGCTTGCCCATGCCACCCGTGAACACGCAAACAAACCCGTCAATTCGAGGTTGACGGAGCTCTAGACTTCGATGCGATTGAAGTGTCTCGCACCGACCCACAGTGCCGTAAGACCGGCTGCGATGCTGACCAACGCCGCCGAACCGCAGATCGCCAGCGACATCCCATCGGGCAGCGCGTCACTCGGCAGACCGCGCGAGCGCCACGTGGCTACGCCCACACCGGCCAGGACGGCCGCAACAAGTGCCAGGGAAGCAAGCAGGTTTGTCGTTCCGCCCAGGCCATTGGCGATGCGAGCGACGTTGGTCTGGTTGAACATGGGCAGTCGGGCGCCGATACCCACGGCGAACCCGCACAACCCGAAGCAGATCGCCACCGTTACGAAGACATGGATGAACGCCCAGACGGTATCCAACTCGAGCATCACAGTGGCAAGCCCCATCGCGCTGACGGCCACGAGCAGTGTCACGGTCATGGCGAACGCGAACTTGGCGAGCAGGATGTGTCCACGCGGCATCGGCAGCAGACCGATCAGCCACAACTGCCGACCTTCAAGTGATACGAGAGGGAAGACAAACCGACACGTGAACGTCGCCAGAATCAGACTGATGGCGCAGAGGTTCAGGAATGGGATGATCAGAAACCATCCCGACCCGCTGAACTGCAGGCGCAACGTGGGCATGTTGGTCAGATAGAGCACCATCAGGCCGAACAGAATGGCAAGCTGAGCCCACTGCAGGGGATCACGGAAGAAGGTTCGCAAATCCTTGGCGGCGATCAGCCGGAGCGGCGGCGGCAGATAGAAGAACACGAGCCCCGCAGGCCCGCCCGACGCTTGCGACGCCGGGCGCTTGCCCTCGTCGTGCCCCGTGGAGGCCCGATCGTGCGCGCCGTCGAAGTACTTGGAGACGATCATCACCACCAGCCAACTGACAAAAAGCGCATTGGCGACTGTGACACCCAGGTACAAGACGGATTGGGAGAACTGGTCATGAAGGGCATGGTCGATCCCCCGCGCGACCCAGTTGTTGGGTAAAAAGGCGGACTCGACGATACTCATCCGCCCAAGAAACGATCGAAGCCAGACCTCGACAGGCGAGTTGCCCAGTCGTAGCGAGCGCATGCCCCAGACAATCAACCCTGCAACAAGGATGCCGGCCACGGCCGCCGCGACGCGGATGACGCGGCGCGGGAGGAACCGCGCCACTGCCCAAGCAAGCAACATACCCAACGCCCCGGGGATTGGGATAAAGGCAAGAAAGAAAGCGATGAACAGGACGTAGAACACCGGTTGCTCCGTCCTTTCCGCCATCGCCATCATCAGCGGAAGACCCAGGAGGATCAGCGACCAACTCGCCATCACCAGACTTTCGAGGTACTTGAGCGTCACCACGTCGAGCGGCGTCAGCGGTGACGAGAGCAGGTAGGTCGACTCGGCCTTTCCGAACAGCGATCCGTAGGCGATAATCGCGTTTGAAAAGGTAAGCATCACGAGCATCGCCACAAAGAAAAAATTGAATACAAGCGGGATCGCGACGGTTGCTTCCAGCGGCGTCCGCTCGAACTGTTTGAACACCAACCAGAAAAGCCAGTAGAGCCCGAACCAGATCAGGGCGATCAGGATTACGGCTGCACTCAGGCGAACCGGCGCCTCGTTCACCGCCTGCCGTGTTCGGTTCCACGCCGCGCGTGCTTTGACGCGCAGCAGCAAGCCCAACATGGAGTGAGACGAAGCGGCGGCGCCTGCATCAGCCATTGTCCACTTCCGTAAGTTGGAGGAAGATTTCCTCGAGCGAGTGTTGACGCCGGGCCTGAGCACGCAACTCGTCAAGCATACCAACGGCAATGAGCTCCCCGTGGTGTATGATCCCGATGCGGTCAGCCACCGCCTCCGCGATGTCGAGCGTGTGCGTGCTCATGAAGATCGTTCCGCCTTTTCGGGTATGCTCGACGAAAAGGTTCTTCACCGTACGAATCGCGCGCGGATCGAGCCCCACCATCGGCTCATCGATCACCAGAACCCTCGGCTCGTGCAACAACGCCGCGGCGAGCACGACCCGCTGCTTCATCCCGTGGCTGTAGCTCTCGGTGAGCTGATCGAGGAACTCGCCGATGTCCAGGCGGCGGATCAGCGATTCCAACATGCGATCGCGCTTCCGGTCGGGAATACCGTACATTTCCGCCACGAAGTAGAGAAACTCCCGTCCGGTGAGCTTTTCATACAGGAAGGGTTGATCGGGCACATACGCGAGCTGCACCTTGGCGGCGAGGCCGTTCGTGACGATTCCATGCCCGCATACGTGAATCTCACCGGCGTTCGGTCGCAGCAATCCGACGATCAGCTTGATCGTCGTGGTCTTGCCGGCACCGTTGGGGCCGAGAAACGCGAAAAGCTCCCCAGGGGATATGTCAAGCGACAGATTGCGCACCGCCACCGTCCGGCCATAGCATTTGGTAACGCCCGATAGCACGATGGTGGAATCACCGGGGTTTGCGGTCACGGTCGTCTCGCTTTCCTTTGACCGAAGGACATTCTTCGCACCGTCGTCCTCGCTTCCTCGTCAAAACCCGGCTCGCGGACGATGCGCAGCTTGCCGGCTATGGGCAGAGTCATCTCTTGAACGAGCACCACGCCGCGCCGGTCCACCCACGCTTTGGTGGTGAGTGACTCCACGACCAGACAGTCCCGCTCGCCCTCGGGAGTCATGATTGTCTCTTCGCCCGTGACCTCGACCAGCATCGAGAGAAAACGGTCGCCGACGTTGGTCAGGGCGGCGATGGGGTTGAACACCTGCATCCGCCATGTCTGGCCGACGCGAAGATCAGTGAGCTGGGCGAGTGGGTTGAATGCGCCGTTAATAATCCTGCCGTCGGTGAGCGGCACCTTAAACGTCTTCTCGACGGGGCCATTCTCGAACGCAAACGAGAAATCCGCGTGAAAACGTTCACCATGCAGCCGCATGTAGGTGTCGTGGTTTGCGAGCCTGAAGGTGAGCTCGTCCAGAAGCCCGTCTGCGGTGAAGACGGAATCTATGATGAAACGCAGCGGGGCGATGTCGATGGGAAAGCGCTCGATCCAGACGATATCAGTGCGCTGGATCGATGCGTCGCCGACAAGGTGATTCGTCCAGATCGTGCCGACTGCGTTGTTGTCGTGGAGGATGGTAAACTGTGCCTGCTTGCCCTCGCCCGCTAGCCAATCGGTGGCGAGGAGGCGTGGAGGCTCCTGCGCCGTCCAGGCCGGCCAGACGTCGTGTGCGACGAGCCAACCCATCGCTGTCAGCCATAGCGGCACGATCAACAAGCCGGTCGTACGGGTGAACAAGGCTGCAACCTCAATGTAACGTCACCCCTTGTGGGTGACGTGATCCCGCGGTTTGGCGCTTTCGCGTGCGGACCAATGATTGTACGGTTTCGGTATCCGCCTGGTCAAACATGGAAAACGATCAGCGACGGGATCATCGTACGACATGCGGGTCAAGCGAAGAACACACAAGCTTAGGCGTCTACTGGCACGGGTGCTGACCGCGGCGCTCGTGGCGGGTCCCGTCGCGCTGGTCGCCCTCTGGCTGACGTTCCAACACAAACCGGGCTGGTATCGGCCGGTGATCCTGGATGAGGCAGGCATCCAACGCGCACGCAGCGAAGCGGTTCGGGCTGCGGATTACGTGAGCGATCAGATGGTGGAGGGTCGACCCTTCGCAGCGGTGCTTCACGACCGGTCGGTAAACGCGTGGCTGGCGGCGCTGCCGCACAGTTGGCCCGAGGCGCGTGACGTGCTGCCACCTCAGATCAGCGATCCAGCCGTCCGATTCGATAGCGGCGAGCTGCGCGTGGGCGCCCACTACGCGGCTGAGGGTTGGCAGGCGATCATCAGCATAGGTGTTAAGCTAGGAGTGTCTGAGGACAGTGGCGCCGTTGAGATTGCACTAAACGGAGCACATGGCGGATCGCTGCCCGTGCCGCGAGTAGTCCTTGAGGGCATCCTGGATCACCTTCTGCAGACTCTGCACGCCCGTCACGATCGTTCGATCGAAGCAGCAGAGCCGCTTGTGTCCGCGCTTCGGGAGGTTCAATCCGTCGATGAGCTCTACGAGGGCGTCAGGATCAGGAACCGATTCGTCTGGTTTAACGGCGATCGGCCCTTTAGAATCGATTCGATCATCATCGACGATGGTGAGCTTCGTTTGCAGATCGAACCCTTGTAAAGGAAAAAAGGTGTCAGGAAGATTTTTTCGAGACTACAAGACGCGTTGCGGTGCCTCAGCGGACAACCGCGCCATTTAGATCTGCGAAAACAATGAAGAAAAAATCTTCCTGACACCTTTTTTCTCAGTGGAACCACCCACGATGTTCAACATTGCCTCGTACCTCCCGCGTATGGCCGTCATCGCTCCTGACCGGGCAGCGGTGGTCATGACGCAATCGCGCGACCGCAGCGGCCGGGCGGTATATGCCACGATGACTTTTGCCGAGCTCGAGGTGCTGTCGAATCGGTATGCCAATGGGCTGACGGCGTACGGATTCACACGGAGTATGCGTGTGCTGGTGATGGTTAGGCCGGGGTTCGAGTTCGTCGGGCTGATCTTCGCGCTGTTCAAGATGGGGGCCGTACCGGTGATGATTGATCCCGGTATGGGCGTGAAACGGATGCTTGAATGCATCAGGATGGTCGACCTGCACGCCTTCATCGGCATACCGCTGGCGCACGTCATGCGGGTGCTGCGTCGCCGCCCGTTCAAGACCGTCAAGCGGATGGTCACGGTGGGCCGCCGGTGGTTTTGGGGCGGTGCGACCCTCAGCGGGATGGAGCGGGGCGCTGGTGATACCTTTGCCGTTGCCGAGACCATGCCGAATGATGTAGCGGCCATCCTGTTTACCTCGGGCAGTACCGGCCCGGCCAAAGGCGTGGTCTATGAACACGGCATGTTCGACGCTCAGGTGCGGATGATTCAATCACACTACGGCATCGAGCCCGGCGAGATAGACCTGCCGGCCTTTCCGCTTTTCGCCTTGTTTAGCATGGCGATGGGAATGACCAGCGTGATCCCGGATATGGACCCGTCCCGGCCCGCGCGGGTTGATCCGGCGAAGATCGTCGAGGCGATCCGCGATCATCACGTCACCAACACGTTCGGTTCTCCGGCGATCTGGAATCGGGTCGCCGCCTATTGCATCGATCGCGGTATCAAGCTGCCGACGCTGCGCCGTATCCTGATCGCCGGTGCTGCGGTGCCGCATCATGTCATCGAGAAGTTGCACCGTGTGCTCGATCCCAAGGCGGATGTCCACACGCCCTATGGGGCTACCGAATCGCTCCCCGTCTCGTCGATCAGCAGCCGCGAACTGCTCGACGGTTGCAGCGAGCTGAGCCGCGGTGGCGCCGGAACGTGCGTGGGCAGGCCGTTGCCGGGCATCGAGGTGCGACTTATTCGCATCACCGATGAGCCGATCGCCGAGTGGTCGGACGAACTGCTCGTTCCCGATGGTGAGTTCGGCGAGATCGTCGTATCGGGGCCGGTGGTAACAAAGGAATACTTCGGTCTCGGGGAGGCCACCGCGCTCGCGAAGATCAGGCAAGGTGATCGAATCTGGCACCGGATCGGCGATATCGGTTATCGTGACGAGCAGGGGCGGATCTGGTTTTGCGGCCGAAAGTCGCACCGCGTCGTGACAGAGGGTGGCACGATGTTCGCCGATCAGTGCGAACCGGTTTTCAACGAGCATCCGGACGTGTTTCGCTCCGCGCTCGTGGGCGTGGGGCCTTCCGGCAGGCAAAAGCCGGTGATCGTCGTCGAACCGCAAGCCGGGCGATTCCCAGGCAGGCTGCGGGCGAAGGCGTTTCGCGAAGAACTCCTGCAGCTTGGGCGATCCAACAGCCTGACGTATCGTATCGAGGCGGTCTTGTTCCACCGGAGCCTTCCCGTGGATGTTCGTCACAACGCCAAGATCAACCGGGAATCGCTCGCGATGTGGGCCACGGAGCGGCTTCGGTGAAAGCGCTCATTACTGGCGGTGGCGGGTTTCTCGGCAGCCGCATCGCGCGGATGCTGCACGCGCGCGGTGACGACGTGGTCGTGCTGGGCCGACACACGTACCCGCACCATGAGAAGGCCGATATCCGAACCGTCCAGGCGGACATCCGAGACGCGGCCGCCGTTCGGCGCGCATGTCGCGGGATGGACGTTGTCCTTCACGTCGCCGCGTTGGCAAGCATCCGGGGAAAACGCAAGACCTTTTGGGACATCAACGTAGCTGGCACGCAGCACGTCATTGACGGGTGCCGCGAGCATGGCGTTGTCAGGCTCGTCTATACTAGCACGCCGAGCGTTGTGTTCGGGGAAGACGAGCTGTGCGGGGTCGATGAAACTCAACCCTATCCGGATCGCTATCTCGCCTATTACCCGGAAACGAAAGCGGAAGCCGAGCGACGGGTACTGGCGGCAAACGGAACGTCGCTTGCGACAGTAGCGCTGCGTCCTCACCTGATCTTCGGTCCCGGCGACCCGCATCTGATCCCACGAGTGATTGCGCGGGCGTGTCAGGGCCGGCTTATTCAGGTGGGCGACGGTAAGAACCTGGTGGATGTCACGTACATTGACAACGCGGCCGAGGCGCACCTGCAAGCGGTCGATGCCCTCGCCGCCGATGCCGCCTGCGCCGGCCGGGCCTATTTCGTAAGCCAGGGCGAGCCGGTTCTGTTGTGGCCCTGGCTCAACGAGATTCTTGCCGCGGTCGGCGCCCCTACGGTCACTCGCGCGATTTCTCACCGGAAGGCGCACCGAGTTGGAGCGATTCTTGAGTGGGTATACCGGCTTGTCGGAACAACTCGTGAACCGCGAATGACCCGTTTTCTCGCGGCACAGCTCGCCGAATCGCATTACTTCGACATATCCGCGGCGCGCCGCGACCTGGGCTATCATGTGCGAGTCTCGACGGAGGAGGGTGTACGGCGGCTCGTGGTTTCGTTTCGGAGATAAAAGGTGTCAGGATGATTTTTGCATGTCCTTTCGGGGGCGTCCGCGTGGCCGAAGGGTGATGTCCAGCCCCAGGCGACTCGCGACGTGGGCCTTCCAGGGCTCGTCACCCAGGGGCACGCCCCGGGTGATCGACTGCCGAACACATTGCAACGCCTCCTCGTTCATCAGCCGATTTACGTCCACCAGCCAGTTCCGCGGCCGATCCACCGGCCAGGGGCGCAGCCAACGCTGCAACACGGACTTGCCGCTCCGCCGAACCCACAGACTGCCCCAACGCCACGCCTCCGCCCGCTTCACCAGCTTCGCCCGCTGGGCATTGGCCTCCACGTACCGGCACACCGTCAGGAAATGCACATCCTCCTGCACCGGAAAGCTCTTGAACCGGCCATGGTACAACGGCCCCTCGCCCGCCGTGTGGGTGTGGGCATGCCAGCGATGCGTGTGCGTCACCGTCACCCACTGCATCCACGTGGACAGGTTGGTCCGTTCGCCCGCGTGCACGACGAGATGCCAGTGGTTGGGCATCAGGCACCACGCCAGCAGGTTCGGCGCGTCCGGACGCTCCAGCGACTCGGCCAGTACCCGCTCGAACGCAAGATAATCGTCATCCTTTTGGAATAGAGGCAGGCGCATCACCCGCCGATTCAAGACGTGATAGGCAAGCCCCGGCTCCGTGACGCGTACCGGTCGTCCCATGCCCAAAGCTTACCGACCCCGCTCATGATGTCAAGAAATTCATCCTGACACCTTTTCTTTGGCATTTCCTCGGCCCGGGAATCTGGTAAGATTCGTTCTTTTGCCGGTCCGCCGCTTACGTAGACCAGCCTGGCGGGCGGAGGCCTGCGTAGGGCATGGAGCGTATGACGGATTCTGAGCGAGTCGTCATCAGTGGTGTGGGGTTGACCGCCCCGAACGGTGGTACACCGGAGGTGTTCCGGCGAAACCTGCTGAACGGCGTTTCCGGCATCACCGTGATTGAAACGCGGTTTATGGGGCATGTGCTGGCGGGCGTATGCCATTATGATGAGTTGAAGTATCAAGGTCGCAAGGAACGTCGGCGCGGTACGCGGGCCGGGTCAACGTCGATTTACTGTGCCAACGAGGCCTTGATCCGTGCGGGGATCGATGTGGCGTCGGTCGATCGGGCGCGCGTCGGTACGTTCATCGGGATCACCGAGCACGGCACGGTCGAAACCGAGAATGAGATTGACGCCATCCGCCAGTACGACTATGACACGAAATACTGGTCGCACCACCACAACCCCCGGACAGTGGCGAACAACCCAGCCGGGGAGGTGATGGTGAATCTGGGCCTCCACGGCCCGCATTACACGATCGGAGCGGCCTGCGCCGCGGGGAACGCCGGTCTGATCCAGGGCGTCCAGATGCTTAGGCTGGGTGAGGTCGATCTGGCGCTTGCCGGCGGCGTCTCCGAGGTGATCGGCTCGTTCGGCATCTTCGCGAGCTTTGCGAGTGAAGACGCGCTCGCCTGGCACGACGATCCGACGAAGGCCTCTCGGCCTTTTGACGCCGCCCGCAACGGAATCGTGGTATCCGAGGGCGGGTGTCTGTTTGTTCTCGAGCGGCTGCGGGATGCGAAGAGACGTGGCGCGCCGATTGTAGGTGAGGTGGTCGGGTATGCGATGAACTCGGATGCGGCCGACCCGGTGGTGCCCGATCCCGAACGGGTGGCGGAGTGTATGGCGCTGGCGATCAACCGGGCCGGCATCGAACCCGACGATGTGAGCATCGTCAGCACGCACGCCACGGCGACCATACTGGGCGATGTGCAGGAAGCGAAGGCGGTACGGCGGTTGTTTGACGACTGCCGCGATGTGTCTATAAAC
>JBARRC010000033.1:0-13069 GCA_049644045.1 Phycisphaerae bacterium | reverse complement strand
AGAGTGCCGGAGCAAATCCTTCACGCACGATGGAGATCGCTAACAATCTCCGCGTGCGCCCGTGGAATTCTCGCGCCGGCGGGGCTCAAAATCGACGGCAGTGCCATTCGGGACATCATACCTATTTCCTGCTACTCCGTGTTCGGCGTGGCTTCTTCGGCGTTCGTCCTGGCTTGCACGGCCGTAGCACGTGATGCGGGTGCCTCTTGAGCTTTGCCACGAGACCATCACTGCCCGGCAGGCAAGCCGCTGGTGCGAGAATCCCTTCTCGCACCCCTATCCTGGAGAAGTGCTAGTCTGTTATCGTCGGCGTCTGCGGCTGGAGGCAAACGCAAAGGCTGCGCCGGCCAGAAGCGTCAATGTCGCGGGCTCGGGCACGGCAACACCATCAACCCTGAAGGAGCTGTCGCCGGCGCAAAGGCCCTGCTCCTGCTGGGTGGTAATGAAATCGGGCACGTTGAGGCCGCCCGCAACGTAGAGCGGGCCGAAGCCCAGGCTGCCCTCATGGTTCACGTCCGGATCGATACCCGGTTCCCGCAGGAAGGTGTCACCGGCAGGCGGGACGTCGGTGTCTTGCACCGGATAGTAGATGTCACCGTTGCCGCCCCAGCTTTGTATGGTGATCGGCTGCATCCCGATCCAGTAGTGCCCGGCAGCCAGCTCAATGGCGAGACCCGAGGCGTGATGACGCTCACCGTGCAATCCGGGGACAATGGGAGTCCAGGAGGTGGAAGTCGCGCCGACGATCTCATGGGCCACCGAAACCTCGCCGGGACGACCGCCGACATCCGGGAAGACCTCGATCAGCGAGTTCGGCGGAGCGCCGCCGCCCCAGTAGGCGAGATAGTCGAACCAGACGTCGGTGATGAAGTAGCCGGGAGCCGGCACGGTGAAGTCATCGACCACCTGCGAGTCGTGGTCACCGCCTACAAGTGACCAGCCGCCGATAACGCTCGCGACGGAACTCTGGTCATACGCATAGCCGTCAACGATCCCGAGCTGATCGACCAGTGTGTCAGCCACTACGGTGGCAGTCAGCAGACCGACACAAACAATAGTGATTGCAAATCTCATGTCTCTCTCCTCTTCATGTCTAGACCCTTCTTCCCTCATGCGAAAGCGGTATGCTGCGATGATTAGAAACCAGCACCGCCGTCCGGCCACGAGCCGACGCTGCGTGCCATGAATGTAGCAGACCACTACGTTTGATGCAAGCGCGTCTGGTATGCGTGAAGCAGGTCTTATAAATCCTGCGAGATTCCTAGGGTCCGTGACACTTCCGGCGGGATGGGTACGTCCGATCAGAACCGCGACCGTGAGGGAGCGATCACGCAGGCCCCGATCAGAGCCGCGACCGTGAGGGAGCGGACAAGCCCACGTTGTGCCATGCGCGTTTCCGGTCCGGATCGGCGATTCCAGTATGTGATTCGTGCCCCCGCCGATTCTGTCACGGACCCAGATTCCTATCTCATAAGGCGGCACAGCACATGGGGTTTCTGTGTCAAGGCCGTGGATGTTCCGATGGCAGCCCCTTGTTTTTCGGCTCGCAAATCCTATAGACTACTTACATCATGCCTTTTCTGCTGGATGAGCTCCGCCGCCGTGCGGCGGCTACGCTGATCGTCGTAGGCTTGACAGCGGGCAGCTTCGTTACGCTGGCCCAAGCGCAGAGTTCCACCCGAGGTTACGATGCCAGGTCGGTCCACAGGTACGGACACACCCAGACCGCCGCGAGGCGGCTGACGGCTGAGCGCGTCGGTCTGCCCGATGCGGCTTATTTGGAAACGCTCGACGACACGGACGTATTGCACTACGCACTCGAGATCGAGATCAGCAACCTCGACCCCGCCAATAACACATGCACGATCACCGGCAGCAACACCATGACGATCCAAAGTAAATCGGCGCTGCTGAGCGAGTTTACCTTTCGGCTGCGGCACCAGTACAACATCACCGGCGCGTACATAGACGGCTTAACGCCCGTTACCGTCACCACCGTCAGCGACACAACTCGAGTCGTTACGCTGGATCGTACCTATGGCTTAAACGACGTGTTTACGCTGACGATCGAGTACACGGGCGATTCCGTCTCGGCTGCGTTCGGTTCGATCGAGGTCGACACCCACTCCGACAGCATCCCCGTCGTAGCCACCCTGAGCGAACCGTACTATGCCTACACCTGGTGGCCGGTGAAGGACGGTGACCTTTACCAGCCCGGTGACAACTCCGACAAGGCCACCCTGGACTTCTCGATCACGGTCCCGGACAACTTCACCGTCCCGTCCAACGGGCTGCTTCAGGGCGTGGACACGCTGTCCGGCAGTCGCAAGCGCTACCGCTGGGCGAGCGATTACCCCATCACGACCTACCTGGTGAGCTTCGCCGCCACCGAGTACAACACCTGGACGGTTGACTATAACCACCCCGGCGGAACCATGCCGGTGGAGTTTTACATTTATCCATCGCGGGACACGACCGCCAACCGGGCGGCCTGGGAGAAAGTCATCGACATGCTCGAAACCCTCCGCCCCCTTTTCGGCGAGTACCCCTTCATCGACGAGAAGTATGGCATCTACAACTTCCCCTTCGGCGGCGGCATGGAGCATCAGACGATCACCGGGCAGAGCGGGTTCAGCGAATGGTTGACCGTCCATGAGCTGGCCCACCAGTGGTGGGGTGACATGATCACCTGCAAGACCTGGAACCACATCTGGCTCAACGAGGGGTTCGCGTCATACACCGAGGCACTTTGGTTTGAGCACAAGCCGGGCAGTAGCGGGCTGCCCGCGTTAAAAAACTATATGGCTGGTATGAAGTACACCGACGGCGGCAGCGTTTACGTCTACGATGACGAAGTCGATGAGCTGTGGGAGATCTTCAACGGCAACACGAGCTACCACAAAGGCGCCTGGGTCTTGCACATGCTGCGGCACGTGCTTGGCGACGAGGACTTTTTCGATGCACTGGCCGCCTACCGTGCCGCCTTCGAGTATGGTGCCGCGACCACGGAGGATTTCCAGGCCGTTTGCGAGAACTTCTACGAGGGCGGCAACCTCGGCTGGTTCTTCCAGGAGTGGATCTACGGCGAGTGGGCACCCGCCTATGCCTGGGGGTGGAAGTCCGTACAGGTGAGCGGAAACCACTACCTGCTGCTCTATATCATCCAGACGCAGCCCACGACCTATCCGCAGTTCACCATGCCGATCGACATCGTGGTCGATGGCACGACGTACGTCGTCTTTAACGACGCGGATGCGGAGCACTTTGTGATCCCGATTCCCTCAGCCCCGACGACCGTGGCGCTGGACCCGGATGCGTGGATACTCTGGAGTGACCGCAGGGAGGCGGGCTACCTGCCCGGGCCACCCACGATCGTCGAAACGTCGCCCGCGCCCGGCGAGACGGTGGCCGCCGAGGACGCAGCCGACACCGTCGCGGTCACGTTTCATACCGACGTCATCGCAGACCTCGCCGACTTCTCGCTTGTTGGGGCGAACACGGGTCCAGAGTCCTTCTCCATCACATGCGGCGATGGCGCAAACGTGGTCCTTCTGAACCTTTCGGCCCCGCTCCAGCCGGACAGCTATACCCTCACGGTGACTGACGGCGTTGAATCCGTGGTTCGGGCTATACCATTGGACGGCGAAGTGGCTGATCCTGCCGATCCCGCGTCGCTGCCTTCCGGCGATGGTGTGTCCGGTGGCGATGCAATTATCGAGTTTGCGATCGCTCCGCCTTATCTGCCGGGCAACTTCGACGGCGATAACGACGTTGACCTGGACGACTTCAGCGAGTTCAGCCGGTGCATGACGGGCCCGGACGGCCAGACGGAAGCCGGCTGCGAACCGGGTAACGTGAACACGGACGATCACGTCGACCTGGTGGATTTCGCCGCGTTCCAGACTGCGTTCACCGGCAGGCTCCGACCCGGGCCCTGTGTGGATTCCGAGGGGGAGGATAGAGTACGTCGTTACCCGCAGGCCTTGGTTGAAAGGAGGGTGCGGACCAGGTCGACCAGGGACTTGCGGTCGACGGGCTTGGAAAGGTAGTCGTCCGTACCGCACTCGGCCGCCCGCTCGATGTCGCCGGTCTCATTGAGGGCGGTCACCATCACCACGATGATGTCGCGGGTCTTCGGATCGCTCTTGATTCGCTGGCACACCTCGAACCCCGACATCTTCGGCATCATGATATCGAGCAGGACCAGGTCCGGTGACTCCTCCTGCACCCGTTTCAGCGCTTCGAGCCCGTTGGTGGCGGCGATCACGCGCACGTCCCGCAGGTCCTCCAGGTACACCTCGAGAAGCTCCAAGTGCTGGGGGTTGTCCTCCGCCACCAACACCGTGTATTTCGGGGTAGTCTGCCTGCTGTCCTGGGTCATCGAATCCTCCGCAGCGGTCCGCATGCCTTTTCCATGTGTGGCACCGGTATCCGACCGGTGGAGACCGTGTGGCACTGGTTTGCAACCGGTGAAGACCACGTGTGGCACCGGTTTCCAATCGGTGGCGGTATTGTAGACGGGTATCCCACGTTCTCAAGTGCGCCGGCGATAGCTGGTGCGACAGGGGTGCGTGACAGTTTCCACGGATTGTTTTCCAGCCCCGGTAGGGGCGATAGATAATAGCCAGGGGCGTAAGCCCCTGGAAGAAGTTGTGCTCCTCCCTGATTCCAGCCCCGGAGGGGCGGAAGACAGATTCCAACAACGTAAGCGTCTCTGCCGTCCCTACGGGGCTTTCCGTTCACAGGCGGCCTCACATCCCAGGGCTTGCGCCCTGGGCTACTTTCTTCCGTCCCTCCGGGACTGCCTAAACGGTCCGCCTAAACTATTCCGGATCCGTGTGACAGAGCCTCAGAGCCATCAGCCCCGCGAGGACAAACAGGGACGAGCCAAGCATGCCGACACCGCAGAATCCGCCACGGGCACCCCCGCCGGTGTCAGCTTCGTCGGCGAGACCGTCACTTTGGCTGTCCGTGGTCCTGTTCGGGTCGTTCGGGAAAGCGTCCTCGGCGTCGTCCACGCCGTCGTTGTCGTCGTCGGGATCGGCCTTGTTGCCAATGCCGTCGCCATCGGTATCCGTGGTTTCGTCGGGATTGTCCGGGAAGGCATCGGTGTTGTCGCCGACGCTATCACCATCGCTGTCTAGGGTCTCGCTCGGATCAAGCGGGAAGGCGTCGTCGGCATCGTCCACACCATCGTCGTCGTCGTCGGGATCGGCCTTGTTGCCAACGCCGTCGCCATCGGTGTCCGTGGTCTCGTCGGGATTGTCCGGGAAGGCATCGGCCTCGTCAGCGACACCGTCCCCGTCGCTGTCGGTCGCCGGATCGGAAATGACGAGACTCGCAACTCCGCTGAGCGGATCGGCCACCCCCGTTGACCCCAACCCGATCGAGCTGATGGGACCGCCCAAGTTCTCCGCCTCCTCGAGCGGGCGCAGCTTGATCATGTCTTCGTACGTCCCGGGCTCCAGGCCGGTTGTGTCGATCCGCAACGTACCGACGACCAGCGGCGGCTGCCACAGACTGAAGTTGACACCGCCGACGAACAGGTCACTCGGGAACACGGAAAAGGGTGCCGGGTCCGGTGGATCGAGACTGGTTTCAAGCGACGGATCATACACGAAGGACAAACTCAAGCCCTCCATATCCGAGCTAAAGAGGAGGTTGATCGAGTCGAACTCGCTGAGGTCCGCCGACGCGATCGTAACGCGGAACTCCACCAGTTGCCCCGAAACGACCGTGGCCACGGGTGGATCAAACGTAACAGTCCCGCCAGATGTACTTGAAGAAGCGAGCCAAACGGTCAACAAGACAGTAATTGTTGCCCTCATTCTTGAGTCTCCGTAAGCCTCCTCCCCAGCTCAAGACACCACGTCCGCAACCGTCGTTCCTAACCAGCCGTTGGTTCTTCGGCAAGTCGGCCCCGTCATCCCACGTTCTATCAGGATTTAGCTGTGGCGAGGAAACCCGGCCCAGGTGGGCCCGGTCTCAGAATAGAAAAAAGGCCGGGTGTCGAGCGCAGCTCGAACCCGGCCTTGGACTACATACAAAAGCGCGGCACGTAGTTAGTCTAGCTCACTACGCCCTTTATGTTTAGGCGGTGGTGCGGCGCCGCAGAACCGCGATCCCACCCAGCGCCAACAGCGCCAGCGTAGCCGGCTCGGGAACGACGTTGATGATCCCTATCCCGCCGACCAGAGCCTCATCGTCCACATACGCCTGACCTCCGAATGGGAGGACAGTGCTGAGGCCCAAACCTCCATATTGAACCTCCTTATCGAAGTCGGCGAAGATCTCCCTAGTGTCACCCGCAACCAGGCCGGCACCAGCCGTACCAACCGTGAGCGTGCCCAAAGTCAGCGGTGCGGACCAGCCCGGGGCGAGGGTGTTGTTGCCACCGACACCGAGATCGACGCCACTGCCCCCGGCGTAAATACCGTAGGCCATAGGCATTGGCGGCGTCTGCGTAGCCGTGCTCTCGAAGCCCGGGTCATAGGCGAACGACAATGTAAGGCTGGGATCGAGCGTACCTAAGATAGCGAACACAGCTTCAAAAGGCCCCCCAACGGTACTCGCGACGCTCACCTGGAAAACTGCGTCGTCGCCAGGATTGATGTCAGCGGCCGGGCCGAAGTCGACCATCCCACCGAACGCACTTGTTGCCGCGAAGGCAATCACCAAAATACTAACAGCACCTGTCCTCATCTTGATTCTCCTTTGAAACCCTCCTGACGCCTCAGGAAGCCAGCTCGTTAGCGTAAGGTTGTCGTTTCCACAAAACTCTCGTATCACACACTACACCATGCCGCTCAGGCGACACGTCTAATCGCATTCGTGGCCACTTGGCTTCGCCGGCCCCGGGCCGATGTTTGCGTTCGTTGCACTCACGTCGTTCGGGAGCACGAAGTTGTTGCCGTCGAGGTCCTCGGGGCAATCACCCGTCGGACACGGCCCAATGGCCGCATTCACCGCACTAACGTCGTTAGGCAGCACGAACCCGTTGCCGTCGATGTCACCAGGAAGAACCCTGTACTGAACTTCGAACGCGGGCACGACGCCCCACCCGGTGTTGCGGAGGGCATACCACGCTTCACTCATGTTAGCCCTGGTGTCCTTGACGACAAGAACGCGAGGATCTCCGCCGCCGTCGTTTGCGATATCGAAGCTGAAGCTGGCCGACAGATCACCGCCTAGTACGCCGTTAGGAAGAAGCTGGACCACTTCGACCAGGCCGGCGAGGGCGACCGGACCTACCGCCCCGAGATCGGTGCCGAACGTCAGTTTCGCGATGTTCTTCTGCACTCGCGAGAGGCTTTTCTGATCAACGGGGACCGTCGAGATCATGGCCTGGTTGATGACGTGGAGCGTGTATGTTCCGTCGGTCAGATCGCCCGTCTCAGCCCGCCACACCGTGATCGACTCCATCGTCGGGAGGCTGAACCCAAAGCGAACCTGAGCTCCCTCGTCGGCAGCGGTTGCAGCCGAATTCATGACGTCGAGAAGATAATCGCCTTCAGTGCCTGGCATTGTGACGTCAAACTGGCCGACCTCGACCCTTGACCCATCGCCCGGGAGGAGGAACTGATTAGCCACATCCAACTCCAGGTATGGGGTGGTCGTATCGCCCTTAAATGTGTTTGAAAGTTGGTTCATCGCGTCCGTGAAGGCAAAGTGGTTCGTGGTCGCCACCCAAGTGCCGGACGCCGGAAGCCCCAGCGCCGCGTCGCTGTTCCTGAAATCGAGTTGAATGAGACGCAAGTAGTGGTCGACGTCCACTGGGTCCTGCGTCAGATACACCTTAACCGTCACCGTCTCGCCCGGTGCAAAATAGCCGCACGGGTTGAACGGGTTCGCAGGTACCGACGGCTCCAGCTCCACAAGCGCCCCCGCATGCGCGACCGACACAACCGCAAGAGAAAGAAACACCGCTAATCCGCGTGTGAACATTACCTCTACCTCCTCGCAATCTAAAGCGACCTAAATTCCTTGGGAAACGCAGCCTGAAAGGCTACAGTTAATCTTCCCCTCTCCACCGTTCTCCAAATCAATCTCGAACCCCAAAACGGCCTTTTCAACCCCCCGGTGGTACCATAACCACACACTTCCACAGCTCAACGCGCCAAGGTGAGTTGGCGACAATTATTGTGGACTAGATGCTGGTAATTTAACCGGGCAGGGGGTGGTGAGTCAAGCGAGTCAGCCGACAAATTACATTTTTTTCGCCTGTCGCCGGATTCAAAAGGTGAAACCCTGTGCCCAGATCCCCAGCAAGGCTCAAACATCATCGCCTCGATTCACTCAGTAACGCCGTTTTTGAACGTAAGTGATATATTTATAGGACCTTGCGTTGGTGACCTGCCAGTTCGTCAGATTCAGATGTGCATGATACCCGGCCCTTCGCTTCGCTCAGGGCCGGCTTCTCGTGGAAGTGCACGATTTACTATTGCGTAAGACGGCTTGCTATTGCGTAAGACGGCGCACCGCCTCGCGGTATTTGGAGACCGTGTTGGCGACGATGTCTGCGGGCAACTCGGGACCGGGAGGTGTCTTATTCCACCGACCGGCTTCCACAAGGGTGGTCAAGTAGTTGCGCACGTACTGCTTGTCGAAGCTATCCTGGTCGCGGCCCGGTTCGTAGGCGTCCGCGGGCCAGAACCGCGAGGAGTCCGGTGTCAATACCTCGTCAATGAGCAGGTACTCCTCACCGCGCAGCCCCCACTCGAGCTTGGTGTCGGCGATGATGATGCCGCGTTTTCGGGCGTAGTCCGCGGCCTTTTCGTAGAGGTCGATGCTGCGATCGCGAAGAAGTGTCATACATTCGGCACCAACCCGTTCGCACGCCTCCTCGAAGCTGATGTTCTCGTCGTGACCCTCGACCGCTTTGGTCGCCGGGGTGAAGATCGGCTCGTCGAGGCGCTCGCACTGCCTTAACCACGGCCGCAGCTCGATGCCGCATACGGCGCCGCTTCGTTGATAGTCCTTCCAACCGGAACCGGCCAGGAACCCGCGAACCACGCACTCGATCGGCACCACCTGCGTCTTTCTGCAGCGCATGGTTCGCCCTCGAAGCTGGGGTAGGTGCTCCGTCAGCCCGGGCGGGGCCTGGTCGTGAATCACCTCGATCAGGTGGTGCGGCACATGGTCGGCGAAGAAGTCGAACCAGAACTTCGAGATTTGCGTCAGCATCACGCCCTTGCCGGGAATCGCCGTGGGAAGCACCACGTCGTAGGCGCTGATACGGTCCGTGGCCACCAGGAGAATCTCATCACTGAGATCGTAAACGTCGCGCACCTTGCCTCGCCGGACCGGGTAGGCCGAAAACCGCGTCTCGGTTACAACTCGGGCTGATTCCACCATCATGGGGTGCCTCCATTCGATTCCAATTCGAGCCTGGTGCTCTGTTACACCTGGACTGAGGGGTGGCATGCCCAAGCCCGTCGAAGACGGGCGCCGGCATGTTCAGCACTGCCAAGAGGCATCTCCGGCGCATGGCGGCGCTGCGCTTGGCCATGCCACCCACCCTTCAAAGGAGGAGTAAAGGAGCACTAGCATTAACGGTGCTTATACCGGATTCGTCCCGCTCTGTGCAGGGGTGCGGTCTCGGCGGCAGTGGGCGGCGCGGTTAAGTGTGAAAAAGTCACAGACGGCGTCTCGACGTCATCAAGTCGAACGGCGATAATACTTGTCGGTCCTACGGGTTCTGCTAGACGTCTTATTCTATGGCTTATACTTTATTATTTCTTCCGCAGGCCTCGCATGCTGTCCTTCGCTATCTACTTAAACGGTCAACCCGCGGAAAGGGCTAATCTGGCCGGTGCTTATCTGGTCGGCACCGATGACGTGCCGCTGCGCGCGGAGATCAGCTTCAAGAACGGCGTGATCGTCTGCGAGAAGCGGGCGGCCGTCCCTGCTGGGATCGCTCTGCTGTGGGAGGTTCCGGGCGTGGGCAGAATCCTGCTGGAGACGGTCCGCGTGATAGAGCGCGAGCAGCCTTACATCCTTCAGATCGAGCTGGCTCGGGGCCGGCTCATGCGCATCAACCACAAGCTCGAGGATTGGGGTCTGCTCGACCACGTCGGCATCGAGGAGATCGCCGCGCGGATCGAGGAGGGGCGCGAGACGCTTATCCGAGCGTTGCAGGCCGACACCCCCGCTGCGGCCGCGGCGTTGGGCGACGAAGCGCTCGCGCTGGCTGTGAAGTCAAGTGAAGATCTGACTCGCTACCACGCGGAGCTGTTCTTGGCCCGCCGCAGACAATCCAGTGGCTTCGGGCGTCGCGTCTTCGGTTGTGCGGTTCCTCTTGACAAACCGACCGAGACGGTCCGCAGACGCCTCGCGGCCGCGTTCGACTTTGTAACCGTGCCGATCGTGTGGCGCGACATTGAACCCAGTGAGCAGGCGTTCAACTGGAAGCCGCTGGATGCCTGGGTCGAGCTGCTGGCCAAATACCGCGTCCCCATGAAAGGCTCCGCGCTGCTCTCCTTCAGCGAGCAGCACGTTCCAGATTGGCTTTACATCTGGGAGCACGACTTCGACACGATTCGGGACCTAGCCTTCGAACACGTTCGTCGTGTGATCAACCGGTACGGACAGTACATCCATACGTGGGACGTCATCAGCGGCATTCATGCGAACAACTGTTTTACTTTCAACCTTGAACAGCTCATGGAACTGACCCGGATGACGGCCGCACTGACGAAACAGGTGGGCCCGCGCGGCGTCGCGATCATCGGCCTGGTCGCGCCGTGGGGCGAGTATTACGCGCGCAACCAGCGGACCATCCCGCCCCTGCTCTATGCCGACATGGCCGTCCAAAGCGGCGTCAACTTCGATGCGTTCGGGTTGCAGTTCTACTTCGGGCCGGGGATCGACGGTATGTTCGTTCGTGACATGTTCCAGATATCGTCGATGCTCGATCATTTTGCGAAGTTAGGGAAGCCGCTGCACATTACGGCCGTGCAAGTCCCATCGGGCAACCCCACTGCCAAGGATGAAGCAGGTATCAACGCCGTGTCTCCCGTCGAGGGGGGGCATTGGCATGAGCCCTGGAGTGAACAGATCCAGTCCGAGTGGCTTCGCCAGTTCCTCGAGATTGCGCTCAGCAAGCCGTTCGTGGAGACAGTCTCGTGGCACAGTCTCGCCGATAACAGCACGCAAACAGTGCCCTGCGGCGGGTTGCTCCGATCCGATCTTGTTCCCAAGGCCGCGTACAACCAACTGATGAAAACGCGCTCCGAAATCCTCGGTGACGGGAAGAAGAGCGAACGCAGGTCAGCGGTGTGACCCCTCCAAACCCACCCCGCCCCCACGACGCCTGTCGGACGATTATAGTTCTGTTGTGGTTGATGGTGCTTTGGGCCGCGCTGCCGGGAGTTTTTGCCCCGAATGCAGCCGCGCCGGTGCCGCCGGCCTCGGCAACCGTCGACCCGAACGTGGCTCCGTGGTGGGAGTTGACCGTCTTGCCACGAATTGGTGAAACCACCGCCCGTAAGATCGTCCGGTATCGTGAGTCCGTGATGCAATCCTCCGGAAGCGGGGAGGATGACCGGGCGTTTCAACGGGCGGTTGACCTTGAGCGCGTACGCGGCATTGGTCCCGTCACGGTCCGGCGAATCGCTCCATATTTGTGCTTTTAGCCTGGATTACTCTTGCCGCCGAGACTGCTTGTGGGACCGACTTTCAGTTTGTGGAACCGACTTTCAGTTTGTGAGACCGACTTTCCAGTTTGTGAGACCGACTTTCCAGTCGGTCAAAAGACGATCCGAACCGCGACCGTGAGGGAGCGGCAGGTGCAGCGGAAGGTCGGCGCTGAATCGCGCACGCTGTTTGGAAAACGTGCCCCACATGGGACCTGCTACACGTTCTTGGCTTCCGGTACCTGTCGCAGGAGCAGCTCCCGCCGGTTTCCCGGAAGCCGCAGGACGCGGGCGTGGAGCACATTATCGATGTTACTGTCCGGCATCTGTAGTAACACATCGAGCATGCGTGCTCGATCGGGGGTGGTCGCGCCGCGGAAACGCTGTAAGAATTCGTCGGCGCTGACCGCAGCCAAGTCGCGCTCCAGGTCGTCGTCGATGACCATCCCGGGGCCGTGCGGGTTGCTCCGCGCGCGGTGCTTGAGCTCGCAAAACTCCGGATCTGCTTCGAGCGCACTGCGGACGGCCTGGATGAGCTGTTTGTCACACTGGGCCACCCGGGCGTAGGATGAGTGGGTGTCCCGTGCGATTTGACGCAACGCCCGTCGCGACTCCTCGTGGGGCACCAGTAACCGCTCTTCCATCAGGACGCGTACGAGCCTGTCACGATCGCCGCGTGTCGATGGTTTCGTGGAGAGCGCCTCGCCCGCGCCCCGCACGGCCCGTTCGTACTTGCTGCGTAGTCGATCGCCGATCGTCTCGCCGTCCACACCGTGCGGATCGTGACGCCGTCTGTCGCGAAGGCGTATCCCGAGTTCTCCCGATAACGAATGTACCTTGGGCCGCTTGGAGCCGCCGCGTACTCCAGCGGTGGCCTCGTCCACGCCGCAGTGCACGCTCCGCTTCGGTGGGACGTGCACCGTGCTGAACTTGCTTTGCAGCGCACGGCTGACGGCGTTATGAATCCTCGGCAAGGCGAACGCGGCGAACGCAATGCCGCGTTCCTTACGGTACGCAACCGCCGCCTTGATCAACCCCAGACAGCCCTCCTGAAACAAGTCCTCCCACTCGCGGTCCCGCCGCGGCATGGCAAGGTTGCTCACATGCCGCCGCAGATGCACCGCCACCAGCCCGATGTTTTCCCGCACCAGCCGCCGTTGTTCATGCGTCAGCGGCTCCACCGCCCGTTTGCCTCCACTCACTTTGGTTCCCCCAAGACATGCACGATTTCCCTACGACGCCCGCGCACCCCACGCAAGCGATACCTAACATATACCAAACATTACCCGTAAGTCAAGGGTTTTTCTTTGGACCTGTCACGGCCTAACCTAAGGGGCGCGCGGGTTTTGCAGTTCTAAGGGACGCGCGGGTTTTGCAGTGAGAACACGGGTTTTGCACTGGGCCTATATGACGGGGATTCCCTGAGCAGCCCGCGT
>JBARRC010000032.1:0-1682 GCA_049644045.1 Phycisphaerae bacterium | reverse complement strand
ATGGACTTGGTAGCCGCACCCAACGCGACCGCGATCACAGCCATTCAGTCGGGCTTGGCCACACCTGGGGACGAGATGGACCTGGTAGATGCCCCCAACGCGACGGCACTCGACGCGATGGCCGACGCGGTGCTGGACGAAGCCTACGAGAGCACCGAGACCTTCCGCCAGTTCCTGCGGGGAGCGAGAGCCCTGCTCTATGGGAAGAGCACCGGTGGCGGCACGACAACGCCCGACTTCCGAGACCGGGCCGACGAGAAGAACCGCATCACCTTCACGGTCAACGCCAGCGGCATCCGCAGCTCAGTGACCACGGACCTGACCTAACATGGCCGAGGCGATGTGGCCAGGCACGTATCCGATATGGCCAGAGGGCGGCTATCCCATCTGGCCAACGACGTACCCTATCTGGCCTGTCTACGGGGCGGGTGTTGCTCCTGAAGGGCCGCCCAAGAGCCCTACGATCTCAAAAGGGAGAGAAAGGCGCATGTTCCAACAGAAGATTGGTGGCGGCAATGGACAACTACCCGCCAGCGAGGGCCAGTTGTATCTCTGCCCGGTCAAGACGCAGGGCTTCATCGCCGCCATCTCCTTGTGCAACACAGCCACGGGCATCAACACGGTGAAGGTCTACATCAGGCGATCGGGTAGTACTTCGCGCCGCCTGGTCAACCAGGACTTTGACGCTGGCGACACCTACCTGGGCGAGAACCTGGGCATCCTCAACGAGCAGGACGCGATACGCGGCGAGGCCAGTAACGCTTCCAAGGTAGACTACGACATCACGGTGAGAGAGGAAGCGACGCTGTGAGTCCTGGCAAGACGCTGGATAGCGAGGGGCGCGAGAAGATTCACGCCAAGGGCGAGGATCAGTTGTTCTCGTTCAAGGCGGTGTACCAGGAGCGCCAGATCAACACGGCGGCAGCTACAGGCACCAACACTTTGAGTGGAGCCACGGTGCCCGCTGGAGAGGTCTGGATCGTGCGCTGCGCGATAGCTTGCGATGTCACTTCCGGGACGGACATTGTCTCGGTCTACGTCAATGACAGCGGAGTGGATTATCTGACCGACCGAGCAGCCAACGCCACCGCCGCTCAGGTCGTGGGTGGTGCGTGTTGGGCGCCGATGAAGGCGGGGGACAACTTAGCTGCGAAGTTCTATGGCTGTGTCTCAGGGGATGATCTGTACCTCTACGGTCATGGCTTCAAGATGAGCAAGGAGAGCTGAAAGCTCCGAAGGAGATTCGGTGTCCAAGCTAACTTGGCACTTTCAGCATATCCGGCCAGACGAGGTAGTGGAGATTGCGGCCAACTCCGCTGCCGAGTGGGTGAAGGGGATGCACCTGCCCGAGGGCGAAAACCCCTTCCCTGGCAAGAAGGTCATAGGCCGCGTCTGGATAGGCGGGGACGGCGTGGAGGGCGAGTACATCCGCCAGGGCGCGGCGGGCGCGGACGCCTACTTTGCGCGGGTCCTGCCCTTCTACCAGAACAGGCCCTACGCGCATTGCTGGGAGGGGCCAAACGAGCCACAGCCTATGAGCGAGCAGTGGTTCCGCTCGGTCTTTGCCGAGTTCGAGGTGCGGCGGGTTCACCTGCTGCACGGCCACGGCTTGCTGGCGGCTTCTGGCCAGATCAGTGAGGGCAACATTCCCACACCGGAGGCAGCTTTGCAGTTGGCTCCCA
>JBARRC010000031.1:0-7928 GCA_049644045.1 Phycisphaerae bacterium | reverse complement strand
TTGCTGCGGTCTGCCTCTCCGTCGTGTAGACCCCGTTTTTCATTGTTGTTTCTGGATATTGTCGCGAGTTCATCCGAAACGAAAAAGCCGATTATCGGGCTTGCCGGCGGGATTGGCGCCGGGAAATCCTCGGTGGCCCGGATCTTTGAATTGCTTGGCGCCGCCGTTATTGATTTCGATCAGCTCTGTCACGAGCTGCTCGGTGAACCGGAAGTGGTGGCGACGCTGAGGCAGTGGTGGGGTGAGTTCATCTTTACGCCGGGCGGCGATGTGAGCCGGGAAGCAATCGCATCGATTGTCTTCGACGATGCAGCCGAGTTGACCCGGCTGGAGAACCTGCTATACCCGAGGGTCCGTCGGCGGAGCGATGAGTTGATGGCTGCGTACGCGGCTGATCCGAGCGTAAAGGCGATTGTACTCGATGCCCCCAAGCTTTATGAAGCCGGGGCGGACGAGCTTTGTGATACGGTTGTTTTTGTCGATGCCGACTGGTCGGTGTGCATGCGGCGTCTGGCCGAGTCGCGCGGCTGGACGGGCGAGGAGTTGACTCGGCGGAGGAATATGCAGAATCCGCTGGACATGAAGAAGGCGAATGCCGATCATGTAGTGGTCAACAATTCCGGCATTGACGAATTGCGGTTACAGGTTGAGCGAGTTTTTTCTTCAGTGCTGGCTTCCTTCGCGTAAGTGCGTTTGAAACGACTTCCCGAACCGTTAGTGTTCCCGTAGGTATTGAGTTCCAGACCCAGCACGCCAGTCGATTGTGACTAGGCCCATGTCCTGAATTAGGAGGATGTATTGATGGCGAAAGCCCCCACCGGAAAGGTGCGTAGCACCAGGAAGAAATCGTCGAGTTCCGGCAGCGTGTCCGAAGCTGAATCGGCCCAGGTAGAAGCGCCCGAATCCGTGGATGAACCTCAAGACGAAGGCGCGAACACTGTGGAAGAGTCGGCCATGGGAGAGGAGACCTTGTCCGGCCCGATCGACGCCGAAACCCATGCGAAGTACGAGCAGATCAAGAAGGGCGAGATCCATATCACCGAATTGCAGCGGATGAGCGTCCAAGAGCTTCACGAGGTGGCGAAACGTGAAGGGCTCGAAGATTACACGGGACTGAAAAAACAGGACCTCGTCTTCAAGATCCTCAAGGAGCGCATCAACCGGAACGGGTTGATGTACGGCGAGGGCGTGCTGGAAATCCTCCCGGACGGCTTTGGATTCCTGCGAAGTCCTGAATACAACTACCTGCCCTGCCCCGACGACATCTACATCAGCCCGTCGCAGATTCGCCGGTTCGGGTTGCGAAACGGGCATATCGTGGCGGGGCAGATCAGACCGCCCAAGGAGTCGGAGCGATACTTCGCCCTGCTCCGGGTCGAAGCGATCAACTTCGAGGACCCCAACGCCGTCACCGAGAAGACCAATTTCGAGGACCTCACCGTCCTTCATCCCGACAGGCGCCTCGTCCTCGAAACGACGCCGGACGAGGTCAATATGCGCATCGTGGACGTGGTGACGCCGATCGGCATGGGACAGCGCATGCTCATCGTGGCGCCGCCGCGCACCGGCAAGACCGTGCTGCTCCAAAAAATGGCAAACGCGGCCGCGGCCAACCATCCGGATGCTCACATTATTATCCTGCTGATCGATGAACGGCCGGAAGAAGTCACCGAAATGCAGCGAAGCACCACGGCTGAAGTCGTCAGCTCGACCTTTGACGAGCCCGCGTCGCGTCATGTTCAGGTCGCCGAGATGGTTATCGAAAAGGCGAAGCGCCTCGTGGAATATGGACAGGATGTGGTGATCCTACTCGACTCCATCACACGGCTAGCCAGAGCTTACAACACCGAGGCGCCGCACTCCGGCAAGATTCTCTCCGGCGGTATCGATTCCAACGCGCTGCAGCCCCCCAAGCGGTTCTTCGGCGCCGCACGCAACATGGAAGAGGGGGGCTCGCTGACGATCATCGGCACCGCGCTGGTTGATACGGGCTCGAAAATGGACGAGGTGATTTTCGAGGAGTTCAAAGGCACCGGCAACAGCGAGCTGCACCTGGACCGCCGGCTGGTCGACCGTCGTGTGTGGCCCGCAATCGACATTGCGGCGTCCGGGACGCGAAAGGAAGAGCTGTTGCTTGATCCCAAGGAACTCGAGCTTGTCTACCGGCTGCGTCGCGTTCTGTCGGATATGAACGTTGTCGAGGCCATCGAGTTGCTTCGCGCCCGGCTCCAGAAGGTTCGGACAAACGCGGAATTCCTGATGACCATGAACCTATCTTGAGGCTTGCTGTTGGACGCGTACATTGCCGCTTCGACATCGCATCAAGTCCGCTCCAGAGACGGTTCAAGATCTCGCCCTTGCCGGTGACGAGAAGTACTGGGAGGGCATCGAGTTGTTGGCAGCGGGGAGACCCGGAGCCGGAATTTACTTACTCGGATACTCGGTTGAAATGCTTCTAAAGAACGCTTGCTTCCTGACCGACGGAGCGCGTCCGCATGAATTGGTCGGACCCCGACTGGGGCCGGTTCGAAGTTGGGCGAGGTCGCAAATGCCAAGTGTTCCGGACGAGTCGTACCACAGCCTTTGGTTTTGGGTGCAGGTCCTGCGGAAGAAACGCGCGTTGCTGGGACGACAACTCCCCGCCCAAATCGATGCGCCGCTTGTGCAGCGAGTTCATCGTCTCTATGGAATCTGGATTGTGGAGATGAGGTACAAACCTGATCAAGCTCTTGTGCGCGAAGCCGAATCCGTATACGATGACGTAACCTGGATTCGTGATCGACAGGCCCGTTTGGTAGTCTAGATATGCCGGTCAAGCGACGACTACAAAGAACTCTGCCAGACAATGCGGACGAGTTGATCCGTCTACTACATAGCGAATGGACGAAGCCGAAGAAAACCGGTCAGCCGTTGATTATCATCGAAGGCGGCAAGGACGAGCCAATGCACGTCTACGTGATCTGGGATAAATGGGGCGATCTAACGCAAACGGAGCGATCTGAGATTATCATGGACGTCGTGGACAATCTGGCTGGTAAGGACAAACTTCCTCCTGACTCACCGATAACTGTCGCGATGGGCCTGACCAGTGGGGAAGCGAAGCGGATGGGGATAGAGTCGACTTGACCGCGGGCGAGGCGAGGAAACCGCTCCCGGGCCGGTTGACCGGGCTTACGGCCAACGCTGAGTTCTCGTGACCATGAACCTCTCGTGACCTCGGGCGGTGCTGTGGTCGCCCCCGTCCTGGGAGGCGCTGCGATGCAGGTGAGCATCAAATACTGCGTGGACTGAAACTACCTTCCGAAGGCCGCCAGTCTGGCGGGAGCGATCAAAAAACAGTTCGGCGTCGACGCAAAGATCATCAAGGGGGCCGGCGGTGTGTTTGACGTGCGTGTTGACGGCGAGTCCATCTGGAGCAAGCACCACACCGGCCGATTTCCCGAACATCACGAGGTGTTGGAAAGAATCAAGACAGTGACCGCCAAGGGATAGGGAGGATGAACACCATGACCACCGCCACTGTCACCTGGTTCGGACATGCAACCGTTCGGCTGACGTTGCCCGACGAGCGGGTCATTATGATCGACCCGTGGCTCACCGATAACCCCACCTGCCCCGACACCCTCAAGAAAGTGTCGCGTTGTGACATGATCCTCGTCACCCACGGGCACACGGATCACATTAGCGACGTGAAGGGCCTCGTCGAAGCCCACGATCCGGTTGTCGTGGGCAACTTCGAGCTCTGTGGTCTGTTGGAAAAGCAAATCGGCAAGGGCCGCTACAGCGGCATGAACACCGGCGGCACCCAGACCATCGATGGCGTCCGCGTCTCACTGACGCAGGCGTTTCATTCCTCGAGCGTCGACTCGCCCGACGGTATGCTGTACGCCGGCATGCCCAACGGGGTCGTCGTGGGTGCCGAGGGATTGGCTACCCTTTACCACGCCGGTGATTCCGACGTCTTTGGCGACATGAAGTTGATCGCGCAGCTCTTTGAACCGAAGGTGTGCATCCTACCGGTCGGCGATTTCTATACGATGGGCGCCAAGGGTGCCGCCCTGGCGGCGGAGATGCTACAGCCGACGGCAATCATCCCGATCCACTACAAGACGTTCCCGGTGCTGGCGCAATCGGCGGATGCGTTTCGAGCGGCACTGCCCGGCCATCTGAAAGAGCGTCTTGTCGTAGCCGAGATCGGGCAGGAAATCGCCTGGACGGAATCCGGCGTCAAACACTCCTGATGCGAGTTGCCATCCGATCGTTCACAGAGGACGACATCGCATTCGCCCTTGTGCAAACGTCGCGCGAGGGGTGGGATGCAACGTCGGAGCTCTTCGAGCTTCTCCTGGCACACGACCCCCACGCCTGCTTCATTGCGGAGCACGAAGGCCAGCGCGTGGGCATGGTCACCACCACGACGTACCGGAATACGGCGTGGATTGGGAATCTGATCGTCCCCCCGCAGTATCGAGGGTGCGGGGTGGGCTCGCGAATCATGACGCATGCCATGAAGCATTTGTCCCAACAAGGAATCCGAACGATCCGGCTGGAGGCTGATCCGCCGGGCATCAAGCTCTACCGCCGCCTCGGTTTTGTGGAAGAGTTCGAGTCGCTGAGGTTCAGGCACGAGCGGCCGACGTCCATCTCAAAACGATCAGCGGATCGACTTGTCGAGACGGATTTACCCGAAGTCGCGGTGTTCGACGCGCGATACTTCGGCGACGACCGCCGTCGATTGCTGGGCATGTTTTTCGAATATGCAAGGACAGCGTATCAGGTGCGTGCCGGCGGTGCGCTGCGTGCCTATGCAATGGCACTGCCGTGCGCATTCGGTGTACGGATCGGGCCGTGGGTCGCCCAGGATCGCGATGCCGCCCACGCGGTGCTGCAATCCGTCCTGACCGATGTACAAGGCAAAACGGTTTGTCTCGGGGTGCTGTCCGTCAATCGCGAAGCGGTCGAGCTTCTCGCATCGCTGGGTTTTGAGCGCACGCCTTCGAGCTTCCGCATGGTCCACGGGGAGGCCTGCGGCTGCGGAGAGCCAGAGCGAATTTTCGCCATAGGCGGCGGCGCGATGGGTTGAAGAATACGTCATGAATGGGAAAAGAAGGGGAAAGGTGTCAGAACTGCTCGATTCCTTACCATCAATTATTAACCTGACTCCTTTCCCGGTCCGGGGCGGGATTTCGTCCAAATATTTCGCTTGCCGCCCCGAATTGCACTGTGTAGTAGCCGCCCTGACCGTGCGTTATGCGTAGGGGCAAACGAGCTTCCACCGTGAAGGGAGTGTTGCAATGATGCACCAGAATCGAATGTCGCCGCTTACCGCGCTGTTTATCGGAATCTTTGGTGTCGGCGCGGTGGGTATTGCCTCCGGCGCGGCGATCGTGCTGTACAGTATGCGGATCATCGACACAAGGGCCACGGAGCTGCTCGGTTTTGCTGAGAACACCGTTGGCGGCACGCTGGAGGCGCTGCCCGAGTTATTGGAATCACTCCCGCCGACCCTCAAAGATCTGCTCAATGACCAGCGGGCTCCGGAGTACGCCGCCAACATCGACGTCGATGTGAACTTCATTGCCGACGAGCGATCCGGCGGTCTCCGCCCGGTCTTGACGATCACCAACAATGGTAGTGAGGTGGTGTCGATGTTGGCCGTTCGGGTGGCAGCCCTTCAGGATCAAAACGTGCCGGTGCAGGAGTGGACCGAAGTCGTGGCCACGCCGATCGCCATCGAGAATGAATGGCGCGGGCCGCTCATGCCGGGCAGCAGGCGCTACGTTGTGGTGTCATGCTGCCGCAATCTGCGCGTGGGCAAGATCGGCGGCAGTATTACCGGCGCGGTCGAGATTTCCGAGATCCGCATCTGGCGGCCTCCCGACGAGTCCTGACGATCAGGGCTTCGCATGAGCCATCGCGACCAGGCACTTGGCAAGGTCGGAGCGCGCCGGGTTGCGTGCGTGGGCACTGGCCAGAGCAATCTGCAAGGTGTCACCGGTCGCGGGCAACATCACGGTCGGGGCTTCATCTCCTTGAGTGACGAGCTCGACCCTCCGGCTGGCGTCGACCGCCATCAGCCCCACGTGCAGTGCATATCCAGCCGCGAACGCGATCAACACACTGGCTGCGTAGCGAAAGATGCCGCCTGCTGCGCGAGCCGCAGGTTTTAGCCTGCGCGGATGCCCGCGCGGACTGAAGCCCGCGGCTCGGGTATCCTCAATTACAAGGCGATTGCCCTCGCGCTTGACGGTTACCCGCTTCGAACCGGGAAGCGCACGCATCGTCGCAACAGCCTGGCGGGCCGACTCGTATTCGCGCCGGCACCGATCACACTCAACCAGGTGCGCCTCGAAGGCCGGGCGATCGGCTGGTGACAACTCGTCGCCCAGAGCCTCAGCCATCAGCATTTCAATGTCTTCGCAGTTCACGGTCATGCCTCCTTAAGCCCATCGCCGTTGCAGCCGGTCTCGGACCGTTCGGACGGCTCGTAGGTAGTGTGTCTTGACCGTCGACAGTGCAAGGTTCAACTCGGTCGCGATCTCGGCGAAAGTCATCTCGTCATACACCTTGGCCACCAACACACCCCGCTGGATTTCGGATAACCGATCAAGGGCTACGGTGATATCATCTCGCAGGATCTCCTGATCGATCCGGGTCCCCACGTCTGATGGACCGCCGGTTTCGGCCTGCGCGGAGTCCGCGCAAGCTAAAGCCTGCGGCTCTTGGGTTGTCTGTCGCTGTCGGCGAAGGTCGATCGCCCGGTTCAACGTAACCCGACGAAGCCAGCCTCGAGGACGCTGCGGTGCCTGTCGAGCACACTGCGCGTCCCAGCGAAGGAACACGTCCTGAACGACATCCAGGGCGTCGTGGTGACGCCCAAGAAGTCGGTATGCCCAACCGTAGACTTCGCCGGTGTATTGCTCGAATCCGCAGCCGGGCGGACTACCGGTTGTTGTCATCGAGGCGGCTCCTCCATTTGGCCTCGGATTCGTTGTCCAAACGGGAGACGACGATCAGCTCGTAAGGTCGATCGCGGAACCACTTGCCGTCGAACCCGAACTCGATGCTGGACGTGTTTTCATCTTTATCTACCTCGACGTCATCGTCCAGCGCGTTGTGAGCAATGATGGTACCGGGCATTATCACCTGGATCTCGAAGTTATGGCCGCCGAGCTGTTCGGTGATCTTATGGTAGTGCTCGGCCCGTTCGTAAGCCAGCTCGAACGCTGCAATCTTATACGGGCTCAACCCGGCTTCCTCCTGAAGCGATTGTACATAAGCAGCATACCCTTTGCCGAGGATGCGCTCGGCCTCTTCGTTGAAGCATTCGCTTTGTTCATCTTCGGGGGGGTCCTCACAGAGCTTGATGATCTGTTTGAAGTAGTCGCTTTCCTCCGCGTAGACGTGCAGCAAAGCCCGGCGCGCCGTGAGCCTGTGCTCGACCGGCAGATCCGGGTGGCTTTCCGCCATCGCAATCTTAGTGAATTCGAGCTGCTTGAAGGCTTCGACACCGGCGAAGGCCTCTACGATCTGGACCCGCTCATCAAGGGTCAGCTCTTCGACCGGCTTCTCGCCAAGCTTCTTGATGTTGTCGTCAAAGAATAGGTCCCTCCAATATTGGATGTAGGCCCACGGACGGGGCGTATATATGCGATGAAAGTAGAAATACAGGCCGTCCGCACGCCGCTGCTTGCGCACCGTGGTCGGGAAATCGAGATACAAATCAGCGTCGGGATCATCCGGTGCTGCGAAGTCGCACGGCAGCTCCTCGCCCGGCTCGAACCGCCGCGTGCTCGTCAATGTGTGTTTGACTTCGTCGCCCTCCTTTCGAGTGGAGTGGTCAACATCCCAGCCGCTTGCTGCCGACGGCATGGCATCGCCCTGGAATAACTCCTCCTCGGAGCCTTCGTATTCAAGCTCAATGATGA
>JBARRC010000030.1:0-5116 GCA_049644045.1 Phycisphaerae bacterium | reverse complement strand
CGCGCGGACACACCGGCTCAAGCTTCCCCCCTTCCCAAGGGGGGACCGAGGGGGGTCGACTCCCGCACGGACCATCGAACCGCTCTTCTCCCGACGACATACTCCTCTCGTCCCACTACGCCTGCCCGAAATGCGATTTGAGTTTTGAACCGCCGTCGCCGCAGCTTTTCAGCTTCAACTCTCCGGCGGGGATGTGTTTGACGTGCGACGGGCTGGGTACGACGTTCGACTTCGACCCCGATCTGCTGGTCCCGGATCCGCGTAGATCATTCTTGAATCTTGCGATCGCGCCGATGCGCACGCGGATCGGCCGGTGGCGACGGCACATCTATCGCGGCGTGGCCAGTCACGTCGGCTTCGACCTCAAGACCCCGTGGTACAAGCTGCCCGCGAAGGCCAAACACGCCCTGCTGTACGGCCTGGGTAACACGCACATAACCTATGAATGGCGCTGGTCGGGCGGCGTGTGGCGGCATGGGGGCACCTTCGCGGGCGTGGTGGCTGAGCTTCGTGAGAAACATCGCAAAGCCAAGTCGAACTTCGTTCGCGCCTATTATGAGAAGTTCATGCGCAAGACGCGCTGCCCCGACTGCAACGGCGCGAGGTTCAATCCCCAAGCCCTGGCCGTGCGGGTCGGAGGGCTCAACATCAACGAAGTTTCCGCATTGTCGATTGAGGAGGCCGGCGAGTTCTTCAATTCGCTGAGCTTCACGCCGACCGAGCAGCTCATCGCCGAGGAGGTGCTCAAAGAAATCCGCGGCCGGTTGAAGTTTCTTTGCGATGTGGGGCTCGGATACCTGACATTGGACCGCACCGCGCCGACGCTGGCGGGTGGTGAGTCGCAGCGGATTCGACTGGCGTCTCAGATCGGCGCCGGCCTGGTTGGCGTCCTCTACATCCTCGACGAGCCAAGCGTCGGCCTGCACCCCAGGGACAACCAGCGGCTGCTTGATTCGTTGTGCCGTCTTCGTGACATGGGCAACACGGTAATCATTGTGGAGCACGACGAGCTGACCATGCGTACAGCCGACGAGATTGTCGACTTCGGCCCCGGCCCGGGCGTCCGCGGCGGCAAGATCGTCGTCCAGGGCGACATCGACAAGATCGCCCGGTCGAAACGCTCGATCACCGGCCGATACCTCCGCGGCGACGAGGAAATCGAGATCCCCAAACACCGCCGCCCGGTGATGGAGCCCGGCAAAGGAAAGACCATCAAGACACGAAGGACACCAAGAACGTAGGGCGGGCTCCGCCCGCCGCAGAAAACGTACAGCGGCGAGAAGCAGCGGACCCGGTTGAGTAGGAGACGACCATGGACCCCAAACAAGTAAACTGTCCACTGTGTCAAGGAGAGGCGTCTGCACAAGGAGGAGATTTCCATGCGGGGTTCCAGCACTACACGTGCGGTAAGTGCGGCGAGTACTACATCCGACGCGTTCACCGGGAGGATTACCTTGAGAACGACAGGAAGCGAGAGGAATCTCGGGCCAAGGAGATCGGGATACTCCTTAAAGAGCGCTCGCTCAAAGGGCTGCCATGCCCATTCCTGCTGTTCGATGCCGAGGGAGCGCCCAAAATTCACGACGCTGTCCCGCTGCGCGTGAAAGAGCTATTGACGACATGGCCCCAGACGGTCCCTGAGCAAATCGAGCGTGCGTTTTGCAACGTGGTTCGTGCTCACAAAGAAAAACGCCCCGGTGAGGCACTGAACGTTAACCGAACGAAAGACTGCCACATCTTTTTTGCGGGCAGCGCGGACACCTTGGACTACTACATCGATGCCATGAAGACATATGAATGGGTGGAAGTCGTTCGTGTGGACGAGAGGTCGCCAGACCTTGTTACATTGCGAGTCACTCCCAAGGGGTGGACATGCTTCGACGGACTTGAGCGCGGGCGGAGCAACATTCGGAATCCGGTGTTCGTTGCAATGTGGTTCGGAGGGAAGGAGCATAGGACACAAATGGACGAGTTGTACGAACACGTGATCGCACGTGCGATTAATGCAGCTGGGTACAAGGCGAAGCGTGCAGACGCGGACGAACACAACGAACCTATTATGGACAGAGTCCTTGAGTACATTCGACGAGCACCGTTCGTGGTTGCTGAACTGAGTGACGAGAACAACGGCGTTTACTATGAAGCGGGATTTGCCAAAGGGCTGGGTATTGAAGTGATTTATTGCTCCCGGGATAAGCATATACCCCACTTCGACGTTACAGGGATCAACCTTGTTAAGTGGAAAGACGACGCGGATCTGCGCAAGCGTCTCGAAAACCGGGTGCTCGGGAGTCAAAGCAGGGGACCTTACGATTTCAGTGATGTGACGCAGGCCTTCCCTCCCGAGAACGGATATCCTGATGACCACCGATGATCCAGACGCCGCCGAACGCGCAAGGTCCGCGATGCGGATGATGAATGAATACCTACGTTCGATGATACCACAGAAGCGCGATCGAACGATGCAAATCCATTTGGCCCAGGCACGGGGTCCCACCCGCAACGCAATGCTTCTGTGCGACATGACGGCCATGCTCCTGCGTGCACGACAGACGGCGCAACCCAAGGAACGACAAGATGCCCAAAAACCCGATCGTTGAAGTGATTTCCGCTGCGGTGAACGCGTTAGAAGCTGCCGGGATTGAATATGCGATCACCGGGTCAGTGGCAAGCGGCCTCCACGGCGAACCGGTCAGCACGCAGGACGTCGATATGATCGTGCGAATGACGCCGCAGCAGGCCCAACAGGTCGCCACTGAGCTACCTCAGCGATTCTATCGCAACGAAGAGAGTCTGATCGAGGCCGCGCGGAACGGTGGATTCGTCAATGTGATCGACATGGACACAACCTTTAAGGTCGATTTATCCGTCGTATCGGCGACGCCATATCACGCCGAGGTGTTTCAACGGCGGCAGTCCATGGAATTCGAACCGGGCGGACCTGCATTTAACGTGGTATCCCCGGAAGACATAATCCTCATGAAGCTGGTCTGGCGGAAAGAGACTCGCTCAACGAAACAATGGGAAAACGCCCTGAGCGTAGCGCGTGTCAAGGGTGCGCGCATGGACTGGAAGTACCTGTTCGAGCAGGCCGGGCTCCTTGGGATCGAGGAAGATCTGATCAGACTTCGAGACGAGGCGGGGATATAACCAGATGAACCTGACATGAGGGGGCGGAAACACACATCTGAACAACCCGTGAGTGCGAAGCGCACATCGACGTCGGCAACTCCGCGCGGGCTAAAGCCCGCGGCTCGCTACGCCAGGACGAACAACGCTCCGATCCCCGTGTCGCCGCGCAAGAACGGCGAGGTCGCCTGGCTCACCGTCGTCGAGGCGCGGCAGAACAATCTGCGCAATGTCACCGTTGACATTCCACTCGGACGCTTCGTGTGTGTGACCGGCGTCTCCGGTTCGGGAAAGAGCTCCCTGGTCAATGACATCATCTGGGAAACGCTCGCGCGGGACTTGAACGGGGCAGTCAAGGTCAATCCCGGTTTACATGATCGCATCGACGGTCTGGAGCATCTCGATAAGGTCATCAACATCGACCAGTCGCCGATCGGGCGGACGCCGCGTTCCAACCCGGCCACCTACATCAAAGTCTTCGACGAGATTCGTGCACTGTACACAAAGCTTCCCGATTCGCGGATTCGTGGCTACAAACCGGGCCGATTCAGCTTCAACGTGCACACGGGCAGAGCCGGCGGCGGGCGATGCGAGGCCTGCGAGGGAAACGGCAGTAACAGAATGCAGATGGACTTCCTGGCCGATGTCTGGGTGACCTGCCCCATCTGCAACGGCCGGCGGTTCAGCCGCGAGACGCTGCAAATCCTGTACAAGGGAAAGAGCATCACGGATGTTCTGGAAATGGACGTTCAGCAGGCACTCGAACACTTCGAGAACGTCCCGAAAATCGCCGCGATGCTGCGTACGCTGCACGATGTCGGCCTGGATTACATGAAGCTCGGGCAGTCGTCGACCACGCTGTCCGGCGGCGAGGCCCAGCGAATCAAGCTCGCCCGAGAACTCGTGAAGAAATCGACGGGCCAAACGCTCTACCTGCTGGATGAGCCGACGACCGGGCTGCACTTCCATGACATAAAGAAGTTGTTGGCGGTTCTTCACCGGTTCGTCGACACAGGCAACACGGTAATCGTTATCGAGCACAACCTTGACGTGGTCAAGACAGCCGACTGGGTGATCGACCTTGGACCGGAAGGCGGCGAAGCCGGCGGGCGCATTGTTGCGATGGGTACACCGGAGAAGATCGCTCAATCGAAGCGCTCCTATACTGGTGCGGCCCTACGCCCTGTCCTGAAGATTCGAAACGTCGATCGGAACCGCGACCGTAAGGGAGCGGGCCTTGGAAACGCCACGGCGGCCGGGACAGGCGCCGAAACCACGGTGTCACCGGGACGACCGTCCAAGCGGAGGAATGGGCGGGATGTCATTACCGTTGTCGGGGCGAAGCAGCATAATCTCAAAGACATTACCGTTGAGGTGCCGCGCGGCAAGATGAGCGTCTGCTGCGGGCCGAGCGGCAGCGGCAAGAGCAGCTTTGCGATCGACACCGTCTACACCGAAGGGCAGCGCCGCTACGTCGAGTCGCTCAGCGCCTACGCCCGGCAGTTCCTAAGCCGCTTACAGCCGCCGCGAGTCGACCATGTCTATGGTCTGTCACCGGCGGTCTGCATCGAGCAGAAGACGGCCAGTAAATCCCCACGATCAACCGTCGGAACCATTACGGAAGTGTATGACTATATGCGCGTGCTGTGGGCGCGGATCGGCCAGCCCTATTGCCCGAAATGCAAGGTCAAAGTCGGCACCCAGACGAGCGACGAAATCGTCGAGAAGGTGCTGGGGCTGGGCGACGAAGCGAAGGTCATGCTTCTGGCACCGATCGAACCGACCGGCCAGGAATCGTTTGAGCATCTATTCAAACGTGAACGGGCCAACGGCTACGCGCGCGTGCGCGTGGACGGCGTGGTCTATTCGCTGGATGAACCCATCAGCATCGACAGCAAACGCCGCCACGAGGTGGAGCTTGTTGTGGACCGGATCGTTGTCCGCAAGTCGCAGGCGGCGCGCATTACCGACAGCGTGGAGCAGGCGC
>JBARRC010000029.1:0-2253 GCA_049644045.1 Phycisphaerae bacterium | reverse complement strand
CTAATCCGTCTGACTCCCGGGGTCGGCGTCGCGCCAAAGGCCACGCTCGTTCACCTCGAGCCGGCCCAGGTCGCGCTGAAGTGAGAGTTCGTTCACGCGATAGTTCACCAGCGACGCGGTCAGCGCGTTCTGCGCGTTGACCAGGGCGTCCTGCGCCTCGAGCAGGTCGCGGATTTCGGCACGTCCCGCCTCGAGAAAGAGGTTGGTGCTCGCTACCCGACGCTCTGCGACGCGCACCGCCTCGGCCTGGATCCGGATGCCCTCCCGGGCTTCGAGAAGGCGACTCAGCCCGTTGCGGACCTCCAGCTTGACCTGGTCCTCCAGTTGCTGCACGTTGCGTACAGCCTGCTCGAACCTGATCAGGCTCGACCGGTACGCGTTGCGTTCCGCGGTGCGCTCGAGGGCAAGGTCCACCGTCAGCAGTGCGGAGTAGACGCCCTCGTCCGGACGCAGGTTCGCGTTGTCGAGACCGGTGCCGGAAAGGGACCTGCTTTCACCCGTAGCACCGCTGCCAAGGAGTGTGATGTCCGCGCGCAGTTGGTCGGCGGCGACAGCCACACTCCGTTGTGCGTCGTGCACACGCCCCAGCGACACACGAAGGTCCAACCTGTTTTCCAGTGCCACGAGGATCGCCTCGGCATCATCCAGCTCGAACCGGCCCGGCAGGTCCTGCCCAGGTTCGACCAGCTCGATCGGCGCGTCCATTCCCTGCGCCTCAGGCTCCGGTGTCGCCGACGTGACACCCTCGATCAGCTCCGCCATCGCCTCGCCGAGTGCATCCAGCTCGCCACGATCCAACTCGATCCGCGCATCGGCGGGAAGCCCGAGCGTGAGCTTGAAGCTGTCGAGCTGCCGCTGGTAGGAGCCCTTCGCCGAGACCCACTGGCTGCGGGCGCGGAGTTCGTCCTGGCGCGACTGGTCGACCTGGATCTTCGGAAGGCGGCCCGCATCCGCCAGGCGCCTCGCCCGGCGGGTCGAGGCGATCAGACGCCGGTAGTTGTCCTCCGCGTTCTGCACGCTGTCCCACTGCCGCAGGACGGCGAGGTATTCGCTCGCCACGTCCACGGCAAATGACCGCTTGAAACGTTCAAACTCGTAGATTGCGTACACGACGTCTCGTTCCGCCTGGGTGAGCGGCTCAGCTACCACGAATTCGCCGGCTCCGCGCATCAGCGGGATCGTGACGGTGACGTCCGCGAACACACCGCGAGAGAACAACCGGTCCTGCGTCAGAAGAGAGACGAGGTCCAACCCCAACTGCCCGGCGAAGCTGATGCCGTTCTTAAAACGGTTGGACAGCTCGCCCACGCCACCCCGCTCGATTCCCAGGACGGTCTGCGTGTCGGTGTTGCCTTCCTGGTCAACGACGATATCTTCCTGGAAATCCGCCTCGTACATGCCCCGTAAGACGCCGGACCAGGTGGCGCGAAAGGCGTCACGTTCGAGATCAAGCTGGAGCGCTTCCTCGAAAACGCTCTCCTTGCGGGACTGGAACTCGCGGGCCTCGTGGGCGGCGATCTGGAGCGCGTCCGTCAGCGTGAGGCAAAGACAGCCACCGGTCTGCGCGGACCCCATGAACGGGTCCGCATCCTCGGGCCGCTCAAGGTACGCCTCGTCCGGCCACTGCCTGATGGGTTCGATGTCGTAGGTGCTTCTCGAAGCCACACCCGCATCGGGGAGCTGCTGGTCCAGCAGCAGCCGCCGACGCAACGTGTCCGCCGGGGTCTCGATGGTGAACGGCTCGGTGCGCCCCAGCGCCTCGACTTGCTTCTCGGTGATGATATCGCGGGCAACACGATCGGCATCGGCGCGATGGGCGCGCGGCGACCGACACCCGGGCACGGATACAGCCACCGCGATACCCAAAAGGAGAGCTCCACGACGATATCCGACGCGAGTCAAGGTGTCTCGACGCCTCCGCATCGCCCGACCATTTCCCTTCCCCTGCGTGAGTTCCGTCTGCGGTACCATGGTCACAACGCTCAACTCTTGCCCAGCCAAGCTGACAGTATAGAGGTAAGAACCGCAGATTCAATAACTTCCCTGTTTCGCAGCACCCTGACCGACCGGAGTACCATCGCCTACGCCGACCGCCGGGAAGTTATTCTGTCGCTGATCCTAAGGGATTCCGCAGTCGAGTCGAGGGTCATCCCGACGCCGACTCTCGCGAATCCCTCGCCTGTCGGGGCGTCTATCGGGGGGTCTTCGCTGCTATCGGGGGACACTTACTCTCGGGGGAAACTCTATCGGGGG
>JBARRC010000028.1:0-1943 GCA_049644045.1 Phycisphaerae bacterium | reverse complement strand
CATGACGACTGATTCATTTGATGGCGACCGGCTGCGGGGACACGTTCGCGAGCATCCGCTCCAACGCCACCGTCGCCAGGCGTTTGGTTTCAGGGTCGATCGTGATCTGATTAACGACCCGGCCCGCGACCAACTCGTCCAGCGACCAGAGCAGGTGCTTCAGGTCGATGCGGTACATCGTCGTGCACAGGCACTGGATACCGGCCAGGGAGCGGACCGTTTTGTCCGGGTGCTTGCTGGCGAGGCGGTTGACGAGGTGGATCTCCGTCCCGATTGCCCACTTTGTTCCTGCCGGCGCGTCGCGGACGGTTTTGACCATGAACTCGGTGCTGCCGGCCAGGTCGGCCTTCTGGACCACCTCCCACGGGCATTCGGGGTGCACCAGAATCGTGTATTCCGGATCAAGCCGGCGGATCTCATCGCACTGCCCCGGTGTAAACAACCCGTGAACACTGCAGTGCCCTTTCCACAACAGCACCTTCGCGTGGCGGACCTGCGGGGGCGTCAGCCCGCCGTCTGGAAGGTCCGGGTCGTACACCACCATCCGTTCAAGCGGGATACCCATGGAATAGGCGGTGTTGCGGCCGAGGTGCTGATCCGGCAGAAAGACGACCTTGTCACCCTGCTCGAACGCCCACTCCAGGACGGGTCTGGCGTTGCCGCTGGTGCAGCACGCGCCGCCGTGACCGCCGCAAAACGCCTTGATCGAGGACGTGGAGTTGACATACGTGATCGGGATGACGTCTTCATGGCACTTATCGACGAGGAAGTCCCACGCCTCTTCGAGGTCATCGAGCTCAGCCATGTCCGCCATGCTGCAACCGGCGGACAGATCGGGCAGGATGACGCGCACGCTGTCGTCGGTGAGAATGTCCGCGGACTCGGCCATAAAGTGCACGCCGCAGAAGACGATGAACTCCGCGTTCTCCTGCTTCGCCGCGAGTTGGGCGAGCTTCAAACTGTCACCCGTCAGATCGGCGAACTGAATGATTTCGTCTCGCTGGTAGTGGTGGCCGAGGATGACCAGCCGCGATCCCAGCGCGGCCTTGCGCTCGCGGATCGCGTCAGCCATTTCCTCTTCGGTGAACGCTGCATACTTTGGCGGCAATGGCGGTTGAAACGGCATCGCGCAATCGACTCCACGGGGTGTGGCCTGGGGTTTTCAACCCGTGTGTGGCACGTTCGACCAACACTTGATTATAGCGACTTTCCGGGCCCTGGGCAAAACGAATGACACGGTGGCAGGTCAATCCGGGTTCGTGCCCCCCCCGGCGTGGCGGGCCGGGCGACGGCGCTCGTTGCGAACGGAACCCGAAGCGAGCGCTGATGACGTTCTTCTCGTCGGTTCGATTGTGATCGGGGCGGCATGGGCATGATGGTTGCGTCTTTGTTGGAGTCGAGCGGCGCGTTTTTGACCATCCTTACGCCGCTCGTGGCGGTGCCCCTCACGGTCATCACCTTTTACCTTCGATCGCTTCGCGAGCATCAGGTCTCCTGGCATTCGGAACTCGTTCGACGGGTGGAATCGGTGGAGACATCGTTGGCCGACCTTCGCAAGGCGCTCAACGAATTCGAGCGGGATTACACCACCAAGGAGGAGTGGCTGCGCGAGTGTATGCTTGCCCGGCGAACGCTCGAACAGCTAAAGGAGACGACGGTGCGCATCGAGACGACCATGCAAAGTATCCTCGGTAACAAGAGCCGCAAGTGATGGCGAACGGGCGCGATACGCAGCAGCTCAAGCGAATCCGCAACGAGATTCTCGTGGCGCTGAAGGTGCTCTACCCGGCCGCACTGCAGGCTGCGCAGTTGATGCGGAGCCTGTTGGTGCTGTTTCCCACCCTCGAGTTCGACCATCTCAAGCGCGATCTCCATTACTTGAGCGAGAAGGGCTACATCGAGCGGGTCATCGCGGACTCCGAGAATGACAACGGGATGACACC
>JBARRC010000027.1:0-9365 GCA_049644045.1 Phycisphaerae bacterium | reverse complement strand
AACGGGGGGTTGGTGGGGAAGGTTTTCCGCGGCCTTAGATGGGGGCAAGAGTTGTGTACTTCCGAAATAAAATGAATGGGGGGAATGCGCGCCGGATCACCTGCCTCGGCGCGGTGATTGTAGGCGGATGCGGCGTAGCCGTTGGACCCAACGATGCCGACGGACGCCGCTCCACGCTGAACCTTTCAACGCTCGGTCTCAGCAGTGAGTCCACTTACTACGAGACCAATCCCAATCATCTGTTTGAATTGGCTGAATTCGTCGACGTCACGGATGAATCACGCGTCATTCGTGGCAACATCAGCGGGGCCAACGACGTTGACGTGTACGATCTCGGGCCGGTTGTACCCGGCGACCACATCGTCGTCGATATGACCGGGGCCGATTCGCTCGACGGGGCCATCGCCTTGTTCGACGGAGACGAAACGCTTCTTCTGGTCAACGACCATCGCAATGTCTATCTCGGTCAAGCGGAGCCATTCATTGACCTTGTCGTGCAGCACGAATCGGACGCCTGTTTCGTCGCGGTCTGCGCCACACCGGGGTACGCCTCTTCGGGCGATTACGGGATGGTCGCGTCAAAGAGATACCCGACGGACTTGCCCGATCCCAGACCCGACATGGTGCTGCTGGTGTTTGACGGTGCGGACAATGTCAGAATCGGGAGCCGTCGACCCGTCAACGTTCCGCCGTTCGACGCCGCGAACATCGACCCGGCCTACACCGGCCAGACGGAGGTGATGGTTAGTGAGATCGTCGAGGGTATTCGTGAGGATTACGCCGGGTTGGACATCACGATTCTCTCCACCAGCGAGGGCGACACATTCGAGCGGGGCATGACCCGTGTATTCTTCGGCACCTACGACGAAGCGCTGCTCGGAGTTGCCGAGAATGTGGATGAGTTCAACGCGACAACGGCGCAGGAAGCGATCGTGTTCACCGACACGTTTGCGGCCTTTATGCGGCTCGACCCGTCGGTACGGCAAATGGGCCAGGCCATCGCGAATGTTTCCAGTCACGAGATCGGGCACCTGCTCGGCATGATTCACACGAAAGACTCCGCTGGGCTCATGGACGTGACCGCGAGCCTCAGTGAGCTTCTGAGAAACCAGGCATTTGCCAGATCGCCGATCTACTCGGCCGTGTTCCCACTCGGATACCAGGACGGGGTGCAGTACCTCCTCGATACTCTTGGAGGCGACCCGAACCTGGTGTTTGCACAGAAGGCACGCGCGCAACTCCGGATGCTCGGCCCGCCGGAAGAAACCGGCCCACCCGCGCGAACGGGGCTGTGCCTGAGCAGTTGTTGTCTTCATGATCACGTCGCCGAGGACAACGCGAACTCGGCCGGCCCGTGAGAAATGCGGGTGAAGCCCGTGGCTCGGGCTGCAACCATATCGTTGCACCCTCAACAAGACACGATAGCAAGCTTGCCTCCGGCCGCACGGTTTGGTATGTCATCTGCGGCATACGATGCTGACAATGTGGCCGAGAGGAGCCCTCGATGAAATACGTGCTTGCACTGATCATTGCGCTCGTGCTGAATGCGACCGCTAATCTGCTCATGAAGGTTGGGATGAAGTCAGTCGCGGCCGCCGGCGGTATACTAAAGGACGGCATCGCCGCGGCCATTACCACGGTGTCCACCACGGCTCCGCTCATAATCGGGTTGACCTGCTTTCTGCTCAACGCCGTCTTCTACATGTACGCTCTTCAGAGCAAAGCCCTCAAAATCAGCATCGCCTATCCCATCATGGTGGGTGGCGGCTACGCGCTCATCGCCATTGTTGCCCGCTTCCATCCTGCGCTGGGCGAACACCTGACATGGGGACAGACACTCGGCGTCGCACTGGTGCTTGTCGGCATCGTCCTGATCGCAGCGCAAATGAACACGGCAGCCGCGTGATCCGAACCTTGAATCGGAGGGGAGTGTTGCCGATAATGGTTATGCCCATGAACACGTTGGGGGTTATTCTGGCGCGCGCGGGAAGCAAGGGGCTGCCTGACAAGTGCGTGCGCGATCTGCTTGGCAGGCCGGTGATCCGGTACACCTTCGACCACGTGGCAGCCAGCCGGCGTTTGACGGCTGCGGTCTTCACCACCGATTCAGAGCCCGCGAAGAGGATCGCCCGGAAGGCAGGTATCGAGGTGGTCGATCGGCCGCCCGAGCTTGCGACGGATACCGCACCGGTCGACGCCGCCGCCCGTCACGCGGTCGAGTGCTGGGAGAGCAAACGCGACACGCGGGTGGACATTGTCGTGCTGCTTTATGGCAACATCCCCGTTCGCGCGGAAGGCTTGATCGATCGGGCGATCGAGCATCTGGAGCGGACCGGGGCCGATTCCGTGCGCAGCGTCGCGCCGGTGAGCAAGCAACATCCGGATTGGCTTCACCGCCTCGACGGGGACCGGATGACGCAGTTTCGACCCAACAGCATCTATCGCAGGCAGGATCTTACGCCGCTCTACTACCATGACGGCGCCGTCGCGGTGGTCACGCGCGAGGCCCTGTTCGGCGCCCTGGATACACCGGATGACCATCAGGCCTTTCTGGGCCGGGACCGCCACGCGGTGATTCAAGGCGTGGAGGACGCCGTCGACATCGACGGGCCTGTGGATTTTTACACGGCTGAGGCCATCCTACGGGCACGGAGCCCATCCGACGGTGTCAATGCTCTGTCAACATTTGACAGCACAAAGCTTGTTGTTCCATCTGTGACGACGTCTCGACACCGGATCGGGCCGGGCAACCCGACCTTCATCGTGGCGGAGGCGGGCGTCAATCACAACGGTTGCGTGGAGACTGCGCTGCGCATGGTGGACGCAGCCGCTGATGCAGGTGCCGACGCCGTGAAGTTCCAGATGTTCCGAGCGGCTGATCTCGCCACCGCCTCGGCCTCAACCGCGCAGTATCAACAAGATGGCTGCGGGGAGGCCTCTCAGCGGGCGATGCTGTCAGGTCTCGAGCTGTCGCAAGACGCGTTTGCAGGGATTAAGGAGCGGTGCGAGCAACGATCGATCGTGTTCTTGGCGACGCCGTTCGGGGAGGCTGAGGTTGCCCGCCTGGTAGAATTGGGCGTGAGCGCGATCAAGATCGCCTCGACGGACCTGACAAATGTGCAATTGCTCGAGATGGCCGCAGCGACGGGGTTGCCCATCATTCTGTCAACGGGTGCGTCCACGGAGGCTGAGATTCGCGCCAGCGTCGATCATCTGCGCCGCGCTGGTGCGGGCGAGCGACTGGTGTTGTTGCACTGCGTAAGCTGCTACCCGACTCCCATTGAGACGATCAATCTGCGCGCGATCGCCTCGCTACAGCGAACGTTCGGTGTGCCCTGCGGGCTCAGTGACCATACGACCTCGACGCAGGTTGGTGCGTGGGCGGTGGTGGCGGGGGCGTGCGTGCTCGAGAAGCACTTCACGCTCGATCGGGCTGCACCGGGCCCGGACCATGCGATGTCGCTCGATCCTGAGCAGCTTGCGGTATACATATCGGCGGTCCGCGAACTGGAGCGGGCGTTGGGCGACGGAACGATGGGCATGACCGATCGCGAAGCGGAGGTGCGCGCCGTGGCAGGCAAAAGCGTCATTGCGGCTGTGAACATCCCGGCTGGTACGCGATTGACCGCTGACATGATGTCTCTCAAGCGTCCCGGCACGGGGATCGCGCCGGCCGATCTTCACAAGCTCGTCGATCATCACGCGGCCGTTGACATTCCCTGTGACGCGACTCTGTCATGGGATATGGTGCGATGAGTCGAGCCCGCCGCACGCGTCGGCGTCGCGTGGCCGTGGTCACGGGCACGCGGGCCGAGTACGGGCTGATGCGCTCCGCGATGGAGGCGATCGACCAGCATCCTCACTTGACATTGCAGACGGTCGTCACCGGGATGCACCTTCTACGCAAGTTTGGTCACACCGTGGACGAGATCGTTCGCGACGGTTGGCCCGTGGACGCCCGCGTCAGGATGCAGGCCGGTGATGATAACCCGTTGGATCAGGCGATCGGGTTGTCAAAGGGCGTTGCCGGCATCAGCAAGTTCCTTGAAGAGGTGAACACGGACCTCGTCGTCGTGCTCGGCGATCGGATCGAGGCGATGGCGGGGGCCCTGGCGGCGGTGACCACAGGGCGCGTTCTCGCCCACGTTCACGGCGGAGACCTTGCCCCGGGGGATTTCGATGAGAGCCTGCGGCACGCCATCACCAAGCTGGCGCACCTGCACCTGACCGCGACATCCGCCGCTCGCCGCCGCATCATCCGCATGGGCGAAAGCGCCGAGCGCGTACACCGGGTGGGCGCACCCGGCCTCGACCATCTCACACAGTTGATTAAGCAGATAGATAAGCCCAAGAAACGAAGCGGTCGCGCGCTGATCCTCCTCCATCCCTGCGGCCGCTCGCCGGCGCGCGAACGGAAGGTGATGGAGACCGTCCTACGTGCCGTCCAGGAGGCCGGGCTTTCCCAAACGATCATTTACCCGAACAGCGATCGGGGGCATAGCGGTGTTGTGGAGGCGATTGAAGCTTGGCGCGGAGGCGCCGCCGACGATTCGCTCCGCGTGTTCCGCTCCGTCGATCGCGACACGTATCTGCAGATGCTGATTGACGCCGATGTGCTCGTGGGCAACTCATCAAGCGGGATCATCGAGGCCCCCGCAGCCGGTACGCCATCCGTCAATATCGGTCCTCGCCAGCGCAGCCGGGAGAAGGGCGGATCATCGGTCGTCGACGCCGACGAGTCTCCTTCATCCATTCGTAAGGCACTTCGAGCGGCATTGCGAAAACGGCCGATAATCGGTCGATCCACGGCCTACGGCGATGGTCGTGCGGGCCGGCGAATCGCCGATCTGCTCGCCTCCACCCCATTCGACGATCGCCTTCGCTCCAAGATCAACGCGTACTGACACGTGATCGGGACGCAATCTAATGCGCGACGGGCTGGGTGACGATAAATCCCCCAGCGAGTCTGAAAAACGCCAACACTCTTGATGGGACTGGGTTCCAGGGGCGAGCTATGGCAGTAGAGACAGCCGATAACGCCAAGCTGATTGTCGAGAAGGCGATCGCTGCGGTCGGTGATATCGCAACGCTTCCCGAAGTGACGATCAAGATCATCGAGACCGTCGAAGACCCCAAGAGCACGGCACGCGACCTGCATGGTGTGATCAAGACCGATCCCGCCCTGTCGGTGAAAGTGCTTAAAGTCGTCAACTCCGCGTTCTATGGTCTGCCCGGTCAGGTGGCTAGTGTGGACCGGGCGATCATTCTCCTCGGGTTATCCGCCGTCAAGAACATTGCGATTGCGGCGTCCATCGCGCGGTTGTTCAAGGGCAAGCGAATCTCCGAGCAGTTCAGCGCCGCCGACCTGTGGCGACACAGCCTCGCCGTGGCTGTCGCCGCCCGGCAGATCGCAAAAGCTTCGCCGCACCCGGTGATGACCGACGAGGTCTTCGTGGCCGGGCTGATCCACGACATCGGCACCCTCATCGAGCGCCAGACTTACCCTGATCAGTTCGCCGAGGTGATCAACCGTTGCACGGGGACCGACATCAACTTCCTCGAGTGCGAGCGGCAGGTGATCGGCGCCGACCATCAAGCATTTGGCGTTGGGCTGACGACCAAATGGAAGTTCCCGCGACACCTCCGTGCCGCCGTCGGCTTTCATCACAACCCCGAGGCACTTAGTGTCGAACTGCGGAATATGGCCACGCTCATTCAAATGGCCGACACGCTTTGTTGCCAAGAAAAGACCGGCTTCTACTTGACCGCGCAGCACGGGGTGGTCAACGAAGAAATGCTGGACAGCCTCAGCATCACTCAGGCGCAGCTCGACGACGTGCGCGAGACACTCGGCGATCACGTCACGGACGCCGAGGCCACACTTGCGACCTGAAGGAGCCACTCCGCTTCCCGTTCACGGTGCGCTTGGGCACACATCGAGCCCGCCATCGCGCCAGGCGTTATACTGGTCTGCCCCATTGAGCAGGTCGATCACCCGTAGGATATCCGCCGACGCGCACACGTCGCTGCGATCGACATCACACTGCCAGATCTCACATGGCGCGATGTCGTTGAGACAATCGATCACCGCAAGGATGTCGCTTATCGCGGCCGTCGCATCGCCATTGACATCAGCCGGGAGATAGCCAAGGCAGACCTGCGTGCTGCTGGAAGTGTGGGTGAAGCACGTCCAATGGCCTGGTGGAATCAGCACGTTGAGTGCCAACGTAACCGTGGTCGGGTCCGCGGTGGGATTCACCGCATTGATCACTGGCACATCCACCACCGGCACATCCACCGAGCCGGGGAACAGCTCGACGGTGAAGTGTTCGGGTAGCACACCGGACGCAACACCGCTGAATGTCATATCGATCGAGTCCCATCCATCCGGGTTGGATCCATCGGGCTCGGACGGCTGGCGCGCGTCGATGGTGCAGTCCGGTGGATCGGACGAGACGATCTCGATCGAGCAGTCCACATCCGCGCAATCGACACCCGCCCCCTGGTAAATCCCATCGCCGCGCTCACACATCTGCCGGGTAAGCGTGTCGCAGTACTCCTCAGACAGGCAGCAGGCACCGGACTTGCACAGATCATCAGGCTCACAGAGCGCCGCATCCCCTTCATAAACACCGCCGCCGGCCGTGCAGTCCGGTCGGTACAGGAGCTGACAGGTTTCGTTGTTGCAGCAGGCGCCGCGAGGAACGCACCATTCCCCACACAGGTCCCCGGGATAGAAGTTGTCGTTGACCCCCACACACAGAAGCGCCACCGTACCATCCTCACACGTGCCATCCAAATGGCAGCAAGCGCCGCGCGCGCAGTCAACTCCGTCGCAGGTGGCCTCGGGGCCCAGGTACACCCCGCCGTCCCTTTCGCACGTTTGCCGTGTGTACCACAACGAGTCGTCGCAAGTCTGCTCGTCAGACAGACAGCAAGCACCGGGGGCACACAGGTTTTCCCGGCACGTCGTCACATTGCCGTCATAGATGCCGTTTCTGTCTGCGCACTGCACTTGCGTCAGTATCTGGCAAGGCTCCTCGGGGTCATCCGAGACGCAGCAGGCACCGCGAACATAGCACACGTCTACGCAGGAGGACCCGGGATAAAACTCGTCGTATGCCCCCCCCGTGCACGCCGGTCTGACACTATCATCCTCACAGGCACCGTCAAGATGACAGCACGCGCCGAGCATGCAAAGCCCGGGCGTGCACTCTTCGAGTTCACCCACGTAGAAGCCGTCGTCGAACGTGCATTCCATCTCCGGTCTATCCGTGCATTCGCCGTCCTTGCAGCAGGCCCCGACCGGAAGGCAGGGGGGACTGAGCTGGGTGCACAGCGTGTCGGCTTCAAACCTCGCGTTGCAGTCCGACTCCTCCTTGTCGTCGTCACACTGTCCGTTCCGGTAGCAGCATGCCCCCCTTGCTTCGCAGGGATTCGTACTGCAGTCCTCCTCGGGTATGAATTCATCGCCCTCGCCGGTGCACTCGGACGCGACCGTGTCGGTACAGTTCCTATCCGCATCGCAGCACGCCCGCAGCACGCACAGGTTCGGCCCGCACACCGTGCCGTCGCCCTGGTAGAACTCGCCGGCCGCTTCGCAGACGAATGGCGCCCGGATCGCGCACGTCTCGTCGGGCAGGCAGCAGGCACCCTTCGGGCAGGTGTCAGGCCTACACTCGATGCCGATGCCATGGAACTGCCCGCCGATCCCGTCGCAATCCTCTTGTAGGACGAATAGGCAGGCGCCCGTCTCTGCGCAGCAGGCCCCGCGCTCGTCAATGCAATCCTCACACGTGCTGCAGTCATCCAGGTAGTGATCAGCCCCGAATACATCAAAGCACTCGGAGGCCGTGTAGTCGTCGAGACACTCCCCGCCAACCTGACAGCAGGCGCCGAATCCCTCACAGGTCACAGCGCTGCACGGAAGATCGTCGTCCTGGTAGAGACCGCGCGGCTCATGCGTAAGACACTCGGCCTCGGTCAGATTTTCGCAACTCCCATCGCAAAAGCAGCATGCTCTGGTGGGAATGGGACAGAGGTCGGGCTCGTCACAATCTCTATCCGTGTGCCACACGAAGCCCGGCCCGGTGCAAGCGTCGTCTGTGAGCATCTCGCACGTACCGTCGGGGAAGCAGCAGGCGCCAACGGTGCAAGTTCCCGCGTCACAAGCCGCGCCGGTACCGGTCGGATCGAAATCCCCCCCCACCCACGAGATCTCGCAGAAGCCTTGCGTGGTGTTGATGCACAACCCATCGGGAAGACAGCAGGCGGCGTAGTCGGTCATATGACCACACCCATCGTAAGGACAGGCCTGTGTACCATCGCCCAAGTAGGCGCTCAGAGTATACCAATCAAACGTGCAGTCGGCTCGCTCGAAAACCTCTTCACAATAATTGAGGGAGTCGAAGAAGCCGTAGCAGCACGGGCCTCCGCATTCAAGCTCCGGGGGCAGCGTCGCGCAGGTCGTACCGTTCCCCCGGTACCACTTGTTGGGTCCGGTGCAGCCCTCGGGAGTCCTGTCGATACAGCCACCTTCAATGCAACACGCGCCCCGGCACATGTTCGGCTGACAGGTGGTCCCCTCTCCAAGGAACGTACCGTCGCACTGAGACTCGCAATCCTCGTCGTCACAAACACCCTGCCGGTCGCAGCAGGCGCCGGTGATCTCGGGGCATAGCTTCGCAGTGCATACCGCCTTGCTCCAGTGTTCCCGGCCACCCTCCTCCACGCACGCCTCGTATGTGTAGTCGGGATCGCATGTGCCACACGTACGACAGCAGGCACCGAAATCGCAGACCACCTCGTTGCACGTCGTTCTCTCGCCGTAGAACCAGCTACCTTCAGCCGTGCATCCTGACGGCAGCCCGAGCTGGCAACTCCCCTCGGGGCTTCCCCCGCCGGCCGGTACGCAGCACGCACCCGACACGGGGACAAAGCAGACCTGCATCGAATACGCCCCGTTGTGGAAGATCGACAGGTCCAGCTCATCATCGAGGGGAGGCGTTGCGTTGACAGCCACGGAACCGAGGACCTGACCATGCAGGAACGGCCACGGATAAGTCTGTTCGTCGCGATAGTACCACACGTCGTAGGAGTGCCAGGCCACACCGATCGAGTAGTTGTAGCCCACGTCAAGCGGTACGGACTCCGACAGCGTGCCCGTGGAGTAGAACGTGCGCACGCCGTTGCCCACGACGGGCACCACCACATCGTCCACGTCCGGGATCCGTTCGTACGTCGGCTCGTCGAGCCCGGACTCCGCCCGGTGAATCGAGAAATGCAAATCCACGTCTGCATCCCACCTGATCTTCAGTTCCATCTTGATCTCGGTGAGGACGGTGTCATACTCCAATATCTGGTAG
>JBARRC010000026.1:0-3248 GCA_049644045.1 Phycisphaerae bacterium | reverse complement strand
CTTCTTGGCCGACCGGATGGGCCGCTGGTCGTCGCGATCTCAGACTACGTTGTCAGGCAGCTTAAGCACCACTACTCGGTGCCGGACGAACGGATTCGCAGAATCTACAACGGCGTCGACCCGAACCACGCCACGGCGAGGGAACGATCCGGTCACCGTGCAACCATCCGCCGCGAGTTCGGCATCTCGGACAGCGATTGCCTCGTGCTGCTGATCGCCCACAACTTCCGTCTCAAGGGCGTTCGGTGCTGGATGGAGGCGCTTGCACTGCTCGTCGAGCGCGGCATCACGGACGTCCGCTCCCTGGTCATTGGCAAGGGCGACGCCGAGCGCTGGCACCGCCTTGCCGCCCGGCTCGGGATCGCGGACTATCTGACGTTCATTGGCCCCAGTGACCGCGTGCGGGAGCTGCACCATGCGGCTGATGCCATCGTCCACCCGACCTATTACGATCCGTGCAGCCGCGTCGTGTTGGAGGCCATGACGGCGGGACTGCCCTGCATCACGACCCGGTGGGACGGCGCTTCGGAGATGATCGAGGATGGCGTTGACGGGTATGTGCTTGACGACCCGCAAGATATCGCGGCTCTTGCGGACCGTGTTGAACGGCTACGCGACGTCGAGCTGCGGCGAAAAGTCGGCCGGGCCGCCGGTACCGTGGCCGATCGGGTGAGCATGGCCAGGCATGCCAGGGAAATAATGTCTCTCTACGAAGAGATGCTGGTCCCGGAAGGACCCCGGCGACGAGTTTTTTCACATTGATTAAAATCCACTTTATCTTCCTATAAAGTCTTGAATTTCGGCCGTGAATAGTAGTACCCTAGGGGGTTTCAGCCCAGGAGGCCGGAAGGACCGAGAAGGGATTCTCGGTCCAGCGAGAGATTGGACCGTTCCATGTGCTGTGCCGAGAATCCTTGTCTCGGCACGCTGGAAGGACCGAGAAAGGATTCTCGGTCCAGCGATTAGCGAGAGATTGGACCGCTCCACGCCTACAATCTTGCGGGGGGGGAACTGAGGGTTAATCGAGTGACTTCGAGCATGAGCGAAATCAGCGTCAAGCCGTTGCACGTACTGGTCCTTGGCCAGCCGGATTGTGGAGAGGATTTCACCGCGTGGGTCGATGCGTGCGCGCGCGTCGAACAGGTGGAAACGTTTGAGGAAGCACTGGAGGCGCTTCGCAAGGAACCGTTCGATGTCATCATCAGCCGGGCGGCTGACTTCATCCCCTTCCAAGGCGTGCACTTCACGCGGCAAGCGGCCGCGATCATCGACAGCGTCAGTCAGGGTGTGTGCATCGTAGGGAAGACCGGCGCCCTCGAGTGGGCCAACCCGAAGATGCTCAGTTTCGCGGAGGAGGTCCGCGAGTACGCCAGCCACTGTTGCATGGAGACCTTCACATGGGCGGAAGCGGAAGCGCGCGCGGGATCCTCTCGTTTTCGTGGTCGGCGCTTCAGTCTTACGACCAAAGACAACGAGCAGTTCGAGGTGACCGCCACCCCCGTGATTGACCTGCACAACCGCGTCACGCAGGTGGCCGCCGTTGTCTGGGATACCACCAACACCACGCGGCTGCGCGACAAAATCGATGCGATCGACCAGGCGGGCCGGGAGTTGCTCAGCCTGGACGCGGCCCAGTTCTCGCGTCTCGACTCGCAAGAGCGCCTGTCGCTGCTCGAGCAAAAGATACGCCGGTGTACGAATGAGCTTTTGCACTTCGACAACTTCGAGATTCGCCTGCTCGACAAGCAGACGAACAAGCTGGAGTTGATCCTTTGTTCCGGCATGCCTCCCGATGCAGCGAACGTTGAGCTTTACGCCACCAGCCAGGGCAACGGCATCTGCGGCTACGTCGCCGCCCGCGGACGCAGCTACATCTGCCCGGATGCGACGAGCGATTCACGCTATATGCCCGGTATTAAGGGCGCACAGTCCTCCCTCACGGTACCGCTGCGACTGCACGATCAGGTCATCGGCGTGGCAAACTTCGAGAGCACCGAGCTTGCCGCTTTCACGGAAGATGATCGTCAGTTCGCGGAGATATTCGGGCGCTACATCTCGCTGGCCCTGCATCTTCTGGAACTGCTCGTCACGGAGCGTCAGACCACCACCGGCCAGCTCGGCACCAACGTGATGGCTGAGATCACCGGCCCCCTGAATGATATCCTGACGGATGTCGAAAACCTCGTGGAGGACTACATCGGGCATGACGATCTGCGGCATCGGCTGCGGGCGATCTCTGAAAATGCGGACCGGATCCGCGAAACGATCAAAGAGCTGACCTCAACCAAGGCGGGGCTGACCGGCGTCCGCTCCACCAGGCCCCGTCAGAAGGACCCGTTGCTCGACGGCAAGCGAATTCTGATGGTCGACGATGAAGATATCCTTCGCCACACGGTTCGCGATGTTCTGACCGGATACGGCTGCCGTGTCAGCGAGGCCGAGGACGGGGCGGCCGCCATCGAGTGCATCTCCCAGCAGGCGTTCGACCTGGTGCTAAGTGACATCAAGATGCCCATCAAGGACGGGTACGAGGTCTTCGCTGCCGCGAAGGAGGCCAATCCCGAGACCCCCGTGATCCTCACCACCGGATTCGGGTACGATCCGAACCATGCGATTGTTCGTGCCCGGCGCGAGGGTCTTACGGCCGTGCTGTTCAAGCCCTTCAAAGTCGACCAGTTGCTCAGTGAAATCCGCATGGCGCTCAAGCCCGTTGGTACGTAGCCCACGCCCGCTCGTGCGAATGGGGCGCGAGGTTCGCCCCAGCTGCCCGCGACGACTTGGACCCACAGGAGAGGATTCTGACAGGGCTCAGTGTTTAGTTGCGTCTGTTAGCGCGCGGGGGTAGATTCCTTCAGCGCTTGCGTCTTGCCAAGCTGACGAACGAACCGCAGGCTTCAGCCTGCGCGGATCCGCGCGGCCTGAAGGCCGCGGCTCGCTTAAACTGGTATGTCGGAGGGCGTAGAGATGCCCGTATCGGAACTTGACATCAAACATCTCTCCGATCAGGTGGCTGCTGCCAACGAGCCCTTTCGCCGGCTCGTTGACCAGATGCACCGCGTCATCGTGGGGCAGGATGACCTGCTCCACCGGATGCTCATCGGGCTTCTGTCCAACGGCCACCTGCTCATTGAAGGTGTACCAGGCCTCGCCAAGACGATGGCCGTCGCCTGCCTCGCGAAAGGCATCAACACCGCTTTCCAGCGTTTGCAGTTCACGCCCGACCTGCTGCCCGCTGACCTGATCGGAAC
>JBARRC010000025.1:0-9229 GCA_049644045.1 Phycisphaerae bacterium | reverse complement strand
CCCATCGCGCCATGCGCGTTTCCGGTCCGGATCGGCGATTCCAGTATGTGATTCGTGCCCCCGCCGATTCTATCACGGACCCTCCCACCACCCCTCCTTGGCAAGGAGGGGTGCCCGGCGGGCGGTGCGGGCCCGACCACCGGGACACCATCCAACATCTCAGGGTGTGTAACAAGACCCATGTGGGACAGGGTTCCGGTCCGGCTGTGCGGGCTCGGAAGATGTGGGTAATAGCAAGGCTTGAAGCCCGCGCGGACGTTCAGCGAATGGTGAATAGCGAAGTGAGAATAGCGAATAGCGAATTGTAGTACGCGACGAGCCCCCCTTCGCTATTCGCTATTCTGCCTTCGACATTCCACATTCCGCATTCAAGGACATCCGCTGGGGCCGTCGAACGGGTACGGCAGGCCCCGGAAAGCCTCGATGGCGTAAGAGATGTCGAGGAAGTTGGCGAGCTGGTCCGGAACACCAGCCGGCGGTTCACCCGCGATATCCGCCCGTGCCTTTCTCGGTGCAGCGGGCAGATTCTTGAACTTGTCGACGATCGCCGCATAGTCAAGGACCCCTATATTACTGTCCGGCGGTGACCACTCACCTCTAATGAAATCGCCCACGATGTCGCCCCACTGGCTGGTGACGACGGTCAACGGGGTAGAGTAGTTGTCCTCGACGGTATCGTCACACGCGTCGCCGAGCGCTTGGATCACGTAGGTCCCGCTGGGAACGATGGCCTTGTCGTACAGATGCACGGCCCCAAGCAAGCCCCAATCGGTATAGTGCGGCTCGCACTGCAACTGGGCGGCCCACATTGTGAGGCTATCAAGCCCGGGCGCCGGCCCACAGCCTTCCAGCGGTGGAACGGTCTGTGCCGAATTCTCGCAATATTCGTGCGGCGGACCGGCCCACATCGTCCAGCCGTTCGCATAGGTGAAGTCGTAGTGCGGCGGGTCCGCCGGCATACTGACGAGCGTCACTCGCAAAGCGGTCATGCATCCGGGATTGGCCGCCTGCAACGAAAGGTAACGATTCTTCGCCACAACGGGATTCTCGGGCATCGGAGCGTCGACCGGCACGCACTCACACTCGTCCGGGATGCCGTTGCCGTTGTCGTCCTGGCTGCCTCCACAGGGGGGGGCACAATCCTCGCCCGGGCCGCAGGTAATGTCGCGGACATCCGCGATGCCGTTGTTATTGCAGTCGGGAAGAGCGATCAGACAGCCGTCCTCACAGAGTGGCTCGACACAGTCCGGCGTCCCACCCTGCTCAATGCACACATCACGGGGAAAGTTGTCGATGCAGATACCACTAGGCCAGCAACACCGGTCGTACTCCGGGCACACGCAGGGGATCGGTGTGCACGAACACAAATCATAGCAGTCATAAATGCCGTCATCGTCGGTGTCGTCCCACGTGTCGCAGTCGTCGGGGATGCCGTCGCCGTCACAGTCCGGCTCGCATCCGTCCGGTACCGTATTCTCGTTGCAGTCGGCACACCAGAGCTCACCGGGCGGGCAGTTGGCGATGTCGCACTCATCGGCCACGCCGTTCTCGTTGCAGTCCGGCTCGCACTCGTCGGGCACGCCGTTGTCGTTGCAGTCAGCGCTCCCTCCGCATGGTGGGCTGCAGTCAGGAGCGCCGCAGTCAATATCGCACGCATCCGCGATCCCGTTGCCATTGCAGTCGATCATATCGAGCGACGGGCCAATCGTGTTGATTGCAACGTCGGCGGGGAAACCCGGCTTGAACAGCCCAAGGGTAATGACTATAGGCGCCGGCTCCACGTTGGCGTCGAAATAGAAGTTGTACAATGTGTCAAACCGCAGTGCATTGGCGTTGGGATTGACATCGTAGCTTTCCGTCGCCCACGTAATCGCGTCGTCCTCGACCGTCACCGCCCAATCGGTCAGGTCATAGATCTCGCCGCTGTGGTAGTCCACGTCATGGAAGCCGACATTGGTGATAACGGAACCCTCAGGGAGGGGTACCGAGAAGGATTGGCAACTGCGATCGGAGTTTACGTTCTGAACGGCATACTCGTAGCGCCAGAAGCCATCGCCCAGGTCGCGCGACTTCACGGCCGCAATGAACAGACCCTCACCCGGGACCTGAACATCCGTTTCCACAACCGATGAATCAGCATCCTGCCAGGCACGGATGGCGGGCTGCTCCCGTTGCGTGATCCCCGTAGGAAGCACGGTAAACACATTTGGTTCGGACTCGTTGACGACCACCGGACGATGGGAGGTGTTGTTGTTGCTATTTTCCGCGGCCGCTTCGTCCGCCGCGATGAAATGACTTTCGACGAAGTACAACGCGCCGTCATTCAAGTCGGGATCGAGGTCGGCATCATGCACCTGGATGCGCTTGTCGATCAGCTCCTCCCACTCTCCCCAGGTCGGAGGATAGGGGAAATACCCGGTGTGTGCATTGACATCGGATCGAAGGCTCATGTTGTTTTGGACCCCAAGCAGGCTGGCGGAGTCCGGATTGGAGCAGCCCACGCCGAGCGAGCTTCCGTCCGTCGGATCATAGCAGGGACCGCAAAAGCTTTGCGAAACCGCATAGAACCCGTGCCACATCCAGCCCATCCCGATCTGCTCGAACCGGTCGTCTTTGAGCCGGTACATGCCTTGTACACAACCCGGATGCGCGTTCGTGTGTGCGATCCAGCTAACCCGCTCATCCCCCACGTTGCACACGTTGATTCCCGACGAGTAGGCAGTGATATCGCCCACGCGCCCGAAGCGCCTCACGCTTTGAAGGTCGGCGATGATAGCATCCGGGCCGGTTGATTCACATTCGTCAGGGATACCATCACCGTCAGAGTCGGGCTCGCATTCGTCCGGTACCGTGTTCTCGTTGCAGTCGGCACACCAGAGCTCACCGGGCGGGCAGTTGGCGATGTCCTCGTCATCCGGGACGCCGTTGTCGTTGCAGTCCTCAAACTCGGAGACCGTGATTGTCACACTCGTCACTGTCCCGACTGCCGCCGACTCGATCGCCCAAAACGGCGTGCCGGTTTCGTCATCCTTGATGACACTGGCAAAGACATTTGTCGCGGCAAGTGTGTACGTATCCGGAGTGACCGGCGCGGTGAACGTCCCGGACGCGACGACTACGGGTGCTCCTGGTTGCCCCACGCCGGTGATCACCGTGCCGATGGGAAAGTCGGCGTTGTCCGGGGTGTTTTTGATCGTGTTCTGGCCACCGCCGACTTGGACGAGAGCGCCCTCCCAACCGGGAACATCAGTTGTACCACCGAATCCGGCCGGGTTCGTGATGCCTTCCGGTTTCACGAAGTTGTTCATGGGAGGACTTGTCGGCGTGTCCGCCTGCGGCAGATCACCACCGTCGAATACAAGATCAAAGCCGACGAACGCAAGACCCTCGTTCGCAGTATCGCTCAGCTCCGCGACAACCTCGTAGTCAACCTGTGCGCCAGGCAGGACAGTGATCGAGTCGGACCCGTTCGCCAGGACGTCGATGTTCACACCTGATCGGCTCCTCGGCTGCCGAGAATGCATCGCCCCTCTACTGAAGACCTCGAAGAACATGGTTGCATCCAGAATGTCGACATCACCGTCCATGTCGAAGTCGCCGACCTCACACTCCGGAGAGATCAGTTCGGACGGGCCCGTAAGACACGCCTCGAAGTCTTCAAAGTCATCCAAATCAACGTCGCCGTCGCCATTAAAATCCCCCGGCCACTGGGCGGTCGTCAGCGCTGGGCTGCCATCCGGGGTGTAGGATCGGCCGGCATGGTCATCGAAGCAAACGCTGTCGGGCTTACCTGCAATGATGGCGTGACCACCGATTACGGGCGTTCCGACAGCTCCGCACATCAAGCACATCCCGCCCGCGATTGCGAGCACGCTGATTGTTGTCTTTGAGAACGTCACGACGTGTCCCTCCTTTTCGATGCCAATTGATAACACAAACCGCAGGACGCATGACCCGGCAGCATCAAGCGCGTCGCGGGTTCCGGGAGCTACCGAACCGATCGAGATTTGCACCCTTTCCCCGGTGCCTTGCTCGCCAGCGCACCTGATAACAAGTGCCTTACCAGATTCGGGGGGCAAACGCAAGGGAAGAACGCTGATTTTCGCGGGACGGGGTGGCCATGCCACCCAGAGTGGTAGGTCGGGTCATCAGACCTGACGTTGGAGATTCTGCGGCGCCGTAGAACGGTAGGGTCCGCTCCGTGGACCATGCGGGATTGCAGTCGTGCGCACGGGAAACGGTAGCGTGACCATGACCCCCACGGCTAAAGCCTTCACGCAAAGGTTAAAACCGACTCCGAACAGAAACTCGAACAGGTGTCGGCGAAGGGCTATCCGTAGGCTTGACCCGAAACATCCGGGCGGGTGTGCCTCGCGGCTGGGCGTCGCGCATACTGTCGAAAACCAGCTCGACGGGTAAATCCGTCGGCCAATCGGTCGGCCAGGGCGCTTCCAAGTACAGGTACGCGATGCCGTGGCTGCGGATTGCGCAGGCTGACAGAGGCTCGCCTTTGTAGAGCACCTCCCATTGCCACGGACTGATGACGTGGTTGGTGAGATGGCGGCCCATCAGCGCGTAGACGCTGGACATCGAGCCGAGGTTGAGGATTCGTGTTCCGGGCGGCAAATCGTCAAGGACAGTTGGAACCTGATAGAAGGACGACCGCGCCCATACGCCGTCCTTAACGCGCCCGACGAACGAGTGCACGGGTTTGAGCGTGGCCACAGCCGCCGTCACAAGAAGGGCGACCGACAGGACGGGCACCACACACCGACGGCCCCGCGCGCCGATCCCGTCCAGCATACCAGACGCCGCAACCACACTCAGCAACACCAGTGGCAGCACGAAACGCAGCATCTCGTTGAAGAGCGTAAACAGCAGCGCAGCGCCGCTCAGGGCAAGCACCAGGCAGACCATGCGCAGTCGATCCGCGGAACCACGGCGCCGGCGGAAAGGCAGGTGGATCAGGGTAGCGAACACGCCGACGGGAACGAATGCGGCGTACGCAGCGCCAAGCGCGTTATTCACACCGTAGGGATATCCGGTGCCGTAGTGCTTGGTCTCTTTCCAGGGGTAGTTCCACCACCGATGCCACATCTTGATGTGACCATAGTAGCTCCCCTCCCCAAAATACTCGTTGGCATAGTATCCCGGCAGAATCTCATAATCGCCGATCTTCACGCCTAATGGAAAGATGGGGTTGCCGGCCTGGACGGTCCCCCGGACAAACCAAAAGCCCGAACAGGCCAGCGTGCACAGGCCGAAGACGAGAGCATTACGCAGGGGTTGCAGGCGTGCGCTCGGCCCCATACGCAGCCGAATCCAGTCAACGAGCATCGCAACCACAAGCAGGAGCCCGACAAGGACAAGGTACGTGGTTTTGCTGCCAAGTGCGACCCCCGCCGACAGACCGGCTATCACAAGCAGCCCGCGCCGCTGGCGGGCTTGCCCGGCCCGGGACGCCCAACCCAGTGCCAGCAATGAAGAAAGCCACGAGGCGGCCGCGTACAGGTCCACGTAACCCGAGAACGATTGAAACAGCACGATCGGGATGCTCAGCACGATGCAGGCACCGATGAACGCTGTACGCCGTTTGTGTTCGGCCACCCGGACGAGCCCGTAAACCGCCGCAGCCGCCAAGAGCCCTTTGGGCAGATGAACAACGCAAAACAGCGTCTCAAGCCTGGCGAAGGCCAGAAGGAACGGTACGATCATGCCGTTTTCCGGGAACGCTTCATGCACCTCGCCGATCTGGAAGACGAGACTCTGCTGCTGCATCCAGGTGACAGCCAGTGGCAGGTGATAGGCCTGCGCGTCATAGCCGGTTGGGAAACGGGTGACCGCATCGACCAGAAACACCAGGTACACGGCGCACAGGATGCCCGCCGGTATCCACAGATGTCCGCGTTGCACCAGTCGCCACAACCCGCGTACCGAGCCGCCATCCTGTGGTACGCATGAAGCTGCAGTCTTGACCTGCCGGTGTGCGAGCCCTGTTAGTGCCAGAAACACAACACCAACCGACTCGGGAGTGACCCAGCCTTGATGACACAACAACGACAGCAGTGCGACGAGATGCACCGACGCAACCAGGCCGGCTGTGGGAAGCACGCATGCAAGAACGATCAGGCTGACGCGCTCGTTGACGCCGCATGATCGCGACCACCGCAGACCCACTCGCCACGCAAACAGCCACGTGACACCAATGACCACAAGCGAGATGTGATGTACGTAAGGCACGGACGGCCCCTCACAGCTTGCTGCAAAGCCGGTATGCCTCGCGGAGAAACGCCCGCACACCGTCTGAGAGAACAGCGTGGCAGATCAGGCTTACCACACAGAGTGTCAGCCACAGGCCATCCGATGCGTCGAGCTGCCTTGTGTGTGGCGGGGTCATCGCGCCGCTCCGACACGCCCGGCGTCGGTGGAGGCGTCAGCGTTGTGGGGTGAGGACGGCAAGGGCGTGCCGACCATGACGATCGACTGCCCGAACGGCGGATGAACGATGCGTTCCAGCACGTCCAGGAACGGTACCAGGCGGTTAAGCGTTTGGGCGCTGAACGTGGGAATCTCCCTCTTTCGGAGAACTCGGCTATGCCACAGCCAACCGAAGTAGCCCAGTGTGTTCTGATAGGCGCTGTAGATGACCGACAGGCCGGCATTGCCGAATGCGCGAGCGAGCGAGCAGCGGTTGTAGCGGCGATGGTGCCCTACTGCCCGGTCCAGCTCGCCGTACGCGCTCATGAGGGCTGAGGCAACGATGACGACGTTTCCATTGTCGCGACAGAGCTGTCGCATACGCCTGAGCGAGTCGACATCGTCGCCCATGCTCTCGAGCAGTCGCAAGCAGATGACGGTGTCAAAGGAGCCGGGTGGGATGGCGTCACCAGGGAAGTCCGATAACCAGCCTCGGACGAACCGGATGTTTGTACACTGGTGAAACCGCTCACGAGCGACAGCCAGTGATGCGTCGTAAGGGTCGATGCCCACGACCAGCTCGTGATTCAACAGGAATTGGATGAAATTGCCCGTCCCGCAACCCACATCGCAGATCGATCCTCGAAGGAATGGGCGAATGCACCGGTAGTACCAGCGGTTGTAGGCATGTAAGTCCGCGAGCATCTCAAGCGAGTCGTGGACCCTGGCCTCGACGGACCGCCCGCCGCCGCTTGTATTAACAGGCATGGCCATAGCGTCCATACAGTTCTTATCGGTGTTTCGGACGACCGTCTTAGTGTAGGGGCTGCCGCGCGGCTGCCACGGGTCCTCGTCTCGCTTGGCGATCTGCGGCTTCGTTTCTTCAGTGTGGTAGGGCGACCTCCGATGATGTCGGTGGATGGGTCCGAGAAATGTACAGCCGGTTCTGGAAGGATCGATAAACTGCTCAAGGAAGTGTTCCGATTCTGGGGCTATGGGAGGCAAGCCTACGAAGACCTGGTGGGTCAAGGCCGCCCGATCAACATCGTCGAGCGACAGGTCCCGGCACCGATGTTCGGGCGCGTCGAGCTTTGCGACGAGGTACTCGCCCGCTTCGGGCCCTTGGCTCTGTTCTGTCGCGCCGGATGGTGGAGCTGGCTGCTGCTCGACGGGAACGTCGAACTCTCGGGAGAGCCGCTGGCCTGGTTCCACACGTCAGAAGGTAAGACGCACGCCCTGATTACCCGAACAGCCGACTGCGCCTATTGCTTCGGGTTCGACCTCGATCGCACGATCCGATTCACTCAGAACGAACACTACTGTCAACATTCGGCGCCGTTCTATGTGAAGCTCGGGGTCAATCCGGATCAATTACCAGGCTGGGCACGTTTGTTCGGCTTTCGCTTGATGCACGCGATCAGAGGCATACGCCGCGCGCCACTCCGACCTTTTCCAACGAACCCGGCTGACCCGTCCGTTGACGGTTGGCGTTATCTGATTCGCAACATTGTTGAGGATCACAGCTCAGTCGAGGCGTTCCCCCTCTGGCCGGACGGCAAGAAGTATGCCGTCACGCTGAGCCACGACATCGACACGGATTACTGTTTCCGCGTTCCTGACATGCTCACACAGGTGCGAGAGACCGATGAACGGGCAGGAATGCGGGCGGCGTGGATGGTGGTGGCGAAGCTCGCCGGGGTGGGAAAACCGGTGCTTGACGATCTGCATGCGGCAGGGCACGAGATTGGCTTCCATGGCACCGACCACGATCACAAGCTCGCGTTTCTGCCACCGGTAGAGATGGGTAGGAGAATCGCCCGGGCTTCAGAGCTCATTGAACGATACGGCACGACGGGGTTTCGCTCACCGAGCTATCTGCGCACGCCGGCCCTTTACCAGGCCATCGACGGCATCCTTGAATATGACATGAGCATGCACGATGCGACCGAGGGCGTCTGCAGATCGACGTCGTACAACGAGGGCTGCTCAACATGCCTGCCGTTCTTCATTGCCGGGACCGATGTACTGGAGATTCCCACGACGGTGCGGGAGGACTGGCACTACGACCTGCTGGGACTCTCGGATCCGTTTGAGGTTCTGCGACAGCAGATCAAGAACACAGAGCTGATCAAGGCGCGAGGCGGCGTCGCCAGCATCCTCAGCCACCCCGAGCCGACTGCAACGTCGGACTGGTTGAGCACCTATGCAAAGCTGCTGGACCATCTGGCGCGCGACGAGGACGCATGGATGGCAAGTCCGCAGGAGATCAACCGCCACTGGCGCCGGCGGCAGGCTGTGATTGACGCCTCTTGGGCTTTAGCGCACGAGGCCTCCGCCGCATCAGTGTCAGCGATGAATGAGCTGACCTCCCCGTGTGCGGTCTGAATTGCATGAAAGGGACCGGCGGGTACTCTGATACCCTGGAAACAGGAATGGGCCGTTTTGGCGTGCCTAAACCGGGTTTCGCTACAGAGCGCAAGCTGTAGACTGACACCTGTATCGCGACCGACTGACCATGTTGGACCTGCGACCTGACGGCAGGTTGCTACACATCTCGACGACATGGTGACAACCCCTGTCACCAATCCGGCAATTACCGAATTGAGCTTGTGAATACCGCGATAACAAGCTAAGAAACGCGACTGAATAATAAGACTTGCAAAAGCTGCGAATATGGTGTAGCCTCTAGAATGGCACTGCCGTTGGCAACTTCCGTCTTGGCAGGCACTTACGTTTTTTGGAGCGCCGCGCGTAGCTCGTCCCGTGGGTCGTGCATGTATGGGTAGCGATCTCGGCAGCGTTTGATGACGCG